>NZ_JBFDAH010000027.1:0-61440 GCF_040719265.1 Aliikangiella maris
ACTTCATAATAACTTGAGCGAGTCGGATATTCGTGAGTTTGTTAAGCGTCGAAAAATTAGTGGATGCACAAAAAGCGATAATGGTCGAGATTCTCTTGATACATTTTTATCACTTAAGAAAACCTGTCAGCGTCATGGCATTTCATTTTGGCATTACTTAGAAGATCGTATAAAAAAGTTAGGAAAAATACCTCAACTATGTGAATTCATAGTAAACTCACCGTAAAGTCTAAATGCCCCCGCTTTTTGAGCAATTACNAGCGTCATGGCATTTCATTTTGGCATTACTTAGAAGATCGTATAAAAAAGTTAGGAAAAATACCTCAACTATGTGAATTCATAGTAAACTCACCGTAAAGTCTAAATGCCCCCGCTTTTTGAGCAATTACAGCGATTAACTTTTACCTCGATGATTGTATTGCAAGGAATATGACACCGAGTACGATTAAATTAAAACGTCAGTCATTGGAGCGGTTCGATAGTTGGTGTTTGACCGAAAAAATACGGTCACCTCAAGAAATTGATTTGGATGTCATGGAAGACTACCGTCAATTTTTGCATCATTCGAAAAAGAAAAGTGATGGCAAACCTTTATCGATTAATACCCAATATAAATTTCTAACCGATTTAAAGCTGTTCTTACGCCGACTGTATTGTCGTCGTGTTATTACTAATGGTGAGTTTGAGAGCTTTGAGATGCCGCGCTGCAAAAAGGGCATACCGAGGGTTGTGCTATCTCCAAAGGAAATTGAAAGTATTTTTGTATTACCAACCTTGAGAAAAGACCTAATCGGTATTCGAGATAGAGCGATACTAGAGCTTCTCTACGCCTCTGCAATTCGGCGCTCTGAGGTAGCTCGTTTAAGATTATCTCATTTGGAGCTGGACAAGTTTCTGCTACAGATAGTTGAAGGGAAAGGCCTCAAAGATCGCCGTATTCCAATCAATAATCGAGCTGGGGAATGGATTAATCGGTATTTGTTTGAGATCCGGCCTAAATTAGCTACACTGCTTTCCGAGGATTATTTATTCATCACTGCCAGTGGAAACCCCATGAAGCCTGACCAAATTGGTCAGATGGTTGGCAAGTATGTTCGTAGAGCCGGTATTGATAAACCCGGTGCCTGCCACTTATTTCGTCATGCCGTCGCAACTTCCATGTTAAACGCTGGTGCTGATATTCGATATGTTCAAGAGCTTTTGGGGCACTCTGATCTATCGACGACGCAGATCTATACGCATGTTGCGATTGAACAGTTGCAGAAGGTTTATGAGAGAACGCATCCTGCTATTTAAAAGTGATATCTCATAGATTATTGCTAAGAGGTTTTTATTCGGACTTTTGGAATGAAGCAATACGCGGTTGGTCTGTTTTCGACACAAAGCGGGCATCTACCAAAAAGAATAGTGTCCATAGAAATACAAATTTTAATAGAGGGAACACAAAGCGATGACAATATTCCCAAGAGGTTCTGAATGGCGAAAATGGGATTTGCATGTCCACTCGCCGTATTCGTCCGGCTATACCGGAACGTGGGAACAGTTTATAGAGCAGATAAAATCTGCTGAGTGCGATGTTATTGGTGTAAATGATTATTTTTGTGTTGCTGGGTACAAGAAGTTGGTTCAAAGCGTTGAATCTGGAGATTTGGATTTACAAGGAAAAGTATTATTTCCAGTAGTTGAGATGCGAATGACGGACTCACTTCAAAATAAACATAACGAAACCAAAGGTGTCAGGCACTTTAACTTTCACATCATATTTAATAATGATCCGAGAAAGCTAAAAATTGATGATATCGAATCCTTTATAAAATCTTTGCAATCGAATGATGCGATTATTGGCGCAGATTACGGCGATAAATTAAAACTTGCAGAGAAGAAGGTTTCCTTTAAGGAAGTTCTTAAAGCGCTCTCTAAGGATGAAAAATTTAAAAGTAATTACCTTGTATGGCTCCCATATGATGAATATGGCGGAATTGATGAAATTGATCCAAAATCTGACGGATGGATAAAAGAAAACTTTATCAAAAATAGCGATATTCTTGGTTCTTCCCGCCAAGCACAGATAGATTTTTTTCATTGGAAGTCGCCTCTCGATAAGAAAGGGGAGCCAAGGTTTTCGCAAGAAGAGTTTGAAACCTGGTTTAAAGATAAAAAACCTTGTATTAAAGGTAGCGACTCTCATGATCATGGCTATCCTGTTGGAAAACTTCGCAACGAGAAATCGGCGGCTATAGATAAGTTTTGCTGGATAAAGACTGATCCAACCTTTCAGGGATTAAAGCAAATCGTTAATGAACCGGAAGGGCGAGTTCATATAGGCCAGATACCTGAAAGTCTGAAACGAGTTAACCAGCATCCGACGAAGGTTATCCACTCTGTTTCTGTAAAAAAGCGGGAGGATAGTAAAACCGAAGAAAAGTGGTTCAATTTCGACTTACCAATTAATAGTGGGATGGTTGCTATTATCGGAAATAAAGGCAGTGGTAAAAGTGCGCTCGCTGACATTATTGGCTTGCTTGGCAATACTAAAAGATACGATAAATTCAGCTTTCTAAACGACAAGAAATTTTCACATAAAAAGCGTGGCAAGGCGCAAGACTTTCAGGCCGAAATGACTTGGAATGACACAAAGAAAACTAAAGTAGATACGTTGGTTGAGAGCCATGATGCCTCAAGCTCCGAAAGAATAAAGTATATCCCTCAAAGTTACCTCGAAGATATTTGCTCTGAAGTCGGGTTGAGCGAAGAAAGTGCTTTTTATTCGGAGTTGAAGTCCGTAATTTTCTCACGTATAAAAAAATCAGATAGATTAGATTTTGATGATCTTGATAGCTTGCTTAAACACCGTGACAAAGAAGTGGAAAACCGAATTGACCAGCTTGTGAGTGAAATCAAAGCGATAAATCGAGATATTGCCGAGTTGGAAGGGAAACTTTCAGATGAGCATTTAAGAGAACTACAGGCTCACTTAAAGGTTAAAAACGAAGAGTTGGAAGCACATAATAGTGATAATGTGAAGCCTACACCAGCTCCTAAACCTGAAGAAGAAAATGAGCCGAAACCCAATGATGATCAAGTTACTTTAGATAGTAAGAAGCAAGAGTTAGTGAGTATAGATAATAAAATTAGTGAAGCTAACCAACAAGACGGGGCGTATGCCAGAGAAGAAGCAAGCTTAGAAAAAATTGATAAGCAATTGGATAATATAGAAAGCTATGTTGAATCGGCACTTGGTGAACTGGCAGAGGAGTTTAATCTGCTAAAAATTAATGTTGATGACGTCGCAAAACTTAAGATCGATAAGGAAGAGTTAGATCGTAGATTAATTTCTGTTCGTAAATCCAGGAAAGACATTTCAGAAAGCATCGACGCTCGAAAAGAAGACAGCCTAGCTGCAAAGCGCGACATTCTACTTACGGATATAGCTTCTTTGAACGAAAAGTTGAGTGAGCCTCAGAAGAAGTACCAAAAATACTTAGAAGATCTTCAGCTATGGCAGTCAAGGAAAGATGAAATCATTGGCGATGCTGTCACTATTGGTTCACAAAAATATTACGAAGATCAAATCGAGAAGATTAGAAATATCTACCCTGCACAAAAAAGCGAGCTTTGCCAGAAAAGGCATGAAAAATCCTTGGGAATATATCGAGAAAAAGTACAATTGCGCGAGCATTACGCTAGATATTACGGCTCGGTACAGGACTATCTTGATGGTTACCCCATAGATAATGTTAAAAATTTCAGAATTAAGTTTGATGTTGCAATATCAGAAAGCAGATTTACAGAAGAGTTTTTGAAAAAAATCAATCAGAATAGATCGGGTAGTTTTAGTGGGATGAGAGAAGGGACTGAAAAAGTAACGGAGTTTCTGGATAAGACGAATTTTGATTCTGTTGGTGACGTAGGTCTATTTTTAGAATTGATCATTAAAGCTCTTGAAAGTCATAATGACAAGCCCAACAGCGTCAAAAACCAGCTTGTCAAAGGCGGTACTGTTGAAGACCTGTACAATTATATTTTCTCTCTGGAGTACTTAAACCCATTTTACAGTTTGAAATGGGACGATAAAGAGTTAGGTCAGCTTTCTCCTGGTGAGCGTGGAAACCTTCTTCTTATCTTTTACCTGATTTTGGATCAGAACGACATCCCCCTTGTAATAGATCAACCAGAAGAAAATCTTGATAATCAGACGGTCTTTAATACGCTTGTTCCGTGCGTAAAAGATGCGAAAAAAAGGCGACAGATTATTCTTGTCACGCATAATCCAAACCTTGCTGTTGTTTGTGATGCAGATCAAATCATACATGCAAAAATTCATAAAGATCAGGGCAACGAAGTTGTCTATTCCACTGGATCAATTGAAAATCCGGAAATGAACACAAAAATTCTTGATGTTTTGGAGGGGACTCGACCAGCCTTCAATAAACGTGATTCAAAATATTGGCAAATCGAAAACACGGTTGTTTAGGACTAATATTAGGGAACATTAATTGAATTCAAAAGCTCAACTTTATAAATATAAAGGTAACAAGTGCTCCGTTTGTGGTATGAGTGTCAAAGAGATGCTAAACCGTTTTGGTACATTTAGTAGAATGTTTGAGCTGCATCACGTCGATCCTGAAAAAAAAAGGAAAGGATTACAATGTGGTGGTCAAGTAACTTTGGCCACAGATTTAGAGTTTTTCCAATAAATATCTTCCGCTATGTTTGGTGTTAAGCCGTTATTAAAAGTATGTGGTCTAACAGAGTTATAATAACGTAAAATGTAATTAACAATCGAATGCTCGGCTTCAACAATCGATTGATAACCAATAGTTGACATCCATTCGGTTTTATAGCTTCGAAAAAATCTTTCCATTGGACTATTATCCCAACAATTTCCTCGTCGACTCATGCTTTGCTTCATTTGATAACGCCAAATTAATTGACGAAACTGAAGACTGGTATAGTGACTTCCTTGATCGGAGTGAAACATCAAATCTTTAGGACGACCTCTCATCTCAAAAGCCATTGTTAAAGCCTTACTGGTTAGCTGACTATTGGGGGAAATGGTTGATTTACCAATACCCATGGCGTTAGCTGCTTCACGAATTGAATAACCTTTTTCTGTGACTAATTGCGCAGCTTCTAAACGAAATTCGGCTGTAAAAGTTGGTCTGTTTCTTTTGTTCATAAAGATATGCTCAGGTTGTATGTTGAAAGTGAATAGCTTACTAGCTTTAGAACCTTTCAAATGTAATTAGTTTTCTCTCGTTATATCTTTCTTTATCCTCATTAAATAATCGGCTGACGCACGTAAAAGCGATTAAAATATGTAGGATATAACCATAAATTTAAAATGGTTTAATATCCGTCTGTTAGTATTTTTGCTAAGAGATATCAATCAAGAGTCACGCACATTTAAATTAAAATCTCAATTCAAGTTTTTAATAATTACTTTTAGAGATAAATTAAGTATAGCGGGGATTCTTGGCTGTTATGGCTGGGTGGTGGCTGTGCTAGATAGTTAATTTATTAGAAAAAAATATTATCTATTAAGATGAATTTTTATATCTTTAGAAGTAGTTGAGAGTATTTGAGTGAGACTGTTTGTGCCTGTCAGTAAGTTAATTATCTGACTATATATCCATAAAATAAATAATGTTAATGGTTGTTTGTGGCTTTTTCCGAAGTTTGTGGTTTACAACTAAATAAATCTCAATTAGAAATTTTTAAATATTTATTTTGGCTATAGCAAAATAAATATAACAGAGGTGGTGGTGATTGATGAACAGTTGTTGTTAAAAATTTTTCATAAAAATAACCATAAAAATATAAGTGTTTTAACTGTTGTCTTATTATTAGAAAATAACTTTTACGTCATATAAAATTTTAACAAAAGACAATTGATGTTGACTTAAAATTACAATATTTTCAATTGTAGATAAAAACTCATTTAGTTAATAATGATGTTTTTATCGCCACATATAGTGTGGTAATTTATTGATAGAAGAACAAGTGAGATAAAAATAAAAAATTAAAAGAGATAGATAAAAGCTTTAGTAAAAATATAACAAGTGACTGACAAAAAGCTGTTTGATAATTTAAGGGAAATCTTTGGAAGAATAATGAAACTAAAATCTAATTAATCATTTCTATTGCTTGTTAGGGTTTGGCTTAAGTCTAATTAAAAAATAATTGATCTCAAAAAATATTGATCTCAAATTGAGCTCTCCTGATGTGGAGTTCTTTTTGGGTTGCTTTTCTGTTGAAAAGTCGTTGCTTGTATCTGGCTTGAGATTGATTTTAACGTGTTAAAAAATAGAGTTTATGTGAAATGTTGGTGACGTTGAAATGCTGTCAATTGACTTGTCACGGGTGTTTGATAGTTTTCTTAGTTGATATTTCTTAAAATTAAAATAACAGTTTGTTTTGCTCATTTTTATTTGAGTAAAAAAGTTAGATAAGAAAAAACAAATATTAATAAAGAAAGAATGATAATAAAGAAAGAATATTAATAAAGAAAAAAGTAACGACTAACAACTTGTTTCTGTAAAAAATTACCTGGTTTGTCTTAGTTGACAAAAGAGGCTGTTGAACACAGCTTCTGTAGTGCCGTGCACCTTGAGTTTAGGATTAAGCATTTCAAATGATGGATGTTTTTAAATTTTAAATGTTATTGGTTGCATAATGTTTGTTGTAAAGCGCTACTTAGAATGAATGCTAGGTCGAATGACTGTTGTCTGGTTGATCTTGCTATTTACTCTGTTGACTCTAGGCAGTTGATTACTTCTGTTAGTGCGCATAGTAGCCAAAACAAAAAACAGTCAATAAAAGAATGCTTAAACATAGATGTTTATTGAGCTTTAGCCGGAAAAGAGACTAATACCGATCTGGCTATTAAGTACTGTGTGGTGTGTCTGTTTGTTATGAATAAATAGAAAGCCCTTTAAATTGAGATTGCTAAAAACTCAATTGCATTAAAATAAGTTTATTAATCATTTGTATCTACTTAATGCGATGCAATTGGCGGTAGCGTGCTTAAATTTTAAGATTAGCATTTACTGATAATACAAAAAATCCATTTCAAAATATTTTCCAGTCATCCTTCAAATTTTCAAACGACTAATGTCAGAGGAATTAAAACATGATCGAGCATGATGTTTTAGTCGAAAAAGCTGAGCTTTATTTAAAGTCTCAGATAGCAAGCGTATCCGATTCACTTGAAGCTGATTTCGATTCGGCGATGCCATTTGCCGAACTTGGAATTGACTCATTCTATGTATTAAAAGTCGTTAAAAAATTAGAAGATGACTTTGGCCGCTTACCTAAGACGTTGCTTTTTGAAAATTTTAACATTAGTGATTTGGCCAATTACTTTGCTAATAAGCATCGGGATAGATTACGTGACGTGGTTAACCACGAAAGCCTAATATTGGTCAATCACGATGAAAATAACCGAGTAGATAGCCAACTTGAAACAAGTGAATGTGAACAAACCGAGCAAACTGTCGAGAAATCATTGCTAGCCAAAACAGAAAAGGTGCGAGATAAATCTACGCCTGTGTCTTCTTCATATCCCGTTTCTTCTCCAATTATCACCTCGTATCAAATAGCCTTGAACGATGACAAGTTATCGCCGCTTATTTATTCTTTATACCAACAATATAAGAATGAATCGTCTGTATCGAGGGGGACTCGAAATATTGCACCTAACTTATTTATTGGCAGTCAAAAGCTTGGGTACTTAAATTATTCGCGTTCAAATAATATTATTTTGGTGTATTCCTATACAGGTAAACCCGAATATTTTTCAGAAGTCGCTCAGGAAATTATTACTCATTGTAAACAAAACCAGTTTCAATTGAATTTTCTGATTGATCAGCGCTTACAAAAGGTTGGTGAACTTGAATTTAGTGCAACTCCATTTGGCGCGATTCAACGAGTGGTCAACTTACAAAGTTTTTCACTGAAAGGGAGCAAGATGCGGCGCTTGCGGTATCTGGTATCTAAGTTTGAAAAAGCCGGACGATGTGAAACCAATGAATATCAAGTTGGCAGCAACGTACAAACCGACCAGCAAATAGTTGATGTTATTGATTGCTGGTGTGAAGAAAGATCGATGGTTAATCCGCTGGTTTATAAGGCAAGAGAGGACATTTTGGCGGGGCAACTTGATAAAGAACATCGTGTGTTTATAACTAAAGTTAATCAGACGTTACAAAATGTCATATTAATTACCGCTGCCTCTCAAAATAATGATAATTACTTGATGGATCTTGAGTTCTATCCCAAGCAAATGCCATTGGGGGGACTAGAATATGCGATTGTAAAAATAATTGAGACGCTAGTTAGTGAAGGCTGTCAGACCTTAAGCCTCGGTGCAACATTTGGTCCTAAACTTGCTGAGTCAGCTAATGCTGATAGTCAAGTAGATCAACTATTGGATAACTTAAGGGAAAAAGAAATATTTAGTGATGAAGGGAATCTTCAGTTTAAAAATAAATTTAGGCCAGTAAACGATATTATTTATTTATGTCATGAGAAGGGGAGTGATACCGCTGATAGTTTAATTGATATTGTTATGATGATTGCCGATCCGGCTAAAATGCAAACATCAGATGAAACAAGTTATACCATCAAGCAAAAATCAGGGATTAAACCGCAAATTAATAAAGCTGAGAATAATGCCGAACAGAAAAGCTTTTCCGATAATTCATCACTAGACAGACAGTTAACTGATAATCGAATACCTGACGAGCTATTAACAGAAGAGCTATTAACAGAAGAGCTATTAACAGACAACCAATCACAAAGCTTAAATATTAATCGCCAGTCACCCGCAGTAATTCGTGGTGTGGAATCGAGTTATTGGAAAAATTTACAATCACATTACTTTAATCCGCTTTTAATCCCATCAGAAAGTATTCGTATAGACGTAAAAACAGATTCATGGGCGCAGTTAAATTTACCTGCGATAGAACAGCATCTGACATTTTTAAATACAGGCTTACAACAACACGCAGACTTTAATGCTGTAATTAATCAGTGTTTTGGTTTTCCTCATGCCATCCTGACCGAATCAGGTCGTTCAGCTGAAGCATTGCTATATGCTTCACTCGATAGAAAAGGTTGTATCTTACAAAATATATTATTTCCAACCCAGCTTTACTACCAAATTGAAAGTGGTTATACACCGCTGGAAATGCCTGATGAGCAAGTGTTTAATCTTTCGGGAGAAAAACAAGAACAAACACTGTTTCGAGGCGGCATAGATCTTGAAAAACTTCAGCAAGCGCTGGCCGATAACCAATCAATTGCATTGGTATGTATTGAAGTTTCAAATAATGCTGCTGGTGGTTATCCTGTTGAAATTTCCCATCTCGAAAAAATTAAACTGCTTTTGACACAGTCTAGTATTCCCTTGGCGCTTGATATCACCCGTATTGTCGAAAATGCACTATTTATTAATACTCAACAACAAGCAGAAAATACACCCAATGATATTTGGCATACCATTCATCAGATTTGTCAATATGCCGATATTATTACCATCAGCCTGGCAAAAGATTTTTGTATTAATAAAGGTGGTGTCGTTGCTGTTAGAGATCAGCAGTTGTTTCATCGATTGCAAACTAACAGTCAACGATTAGGGGTAGGCTTAAATGTGATTGAAAAACGTCAAGTGACACTGGCGTTAACGCTACAACAGTCGATAGTCAAGCGTGTAAAGCTGCGCATGAAAAATGTTGCTACATTATGGCAGCAACTCAATGCTCATCAAATTCCTGTAGTGTCTCCTGCTGGTGGTCACTGTGTTTTAATTGATTGTAAAAAAATAAGCCATTTTCGATTGTTAAAGCAACCTGCGGCATCAATGATTGCTTGGCTATATGCGACAACCGGAATTCGTGCAACCGAGCATAATGTGGGTATGCAAAAGCGAACTTCATTAAATGAATTAGTGCGTCTAGCGGTGCCGGTGGGACTGTCTGCAGAGACCGTTATGCAAATGGCCAAGCTTATCGTTACTGCATTTAATGGAATTAATCAAATTCCTGATCTTATTTTACAAACCAAACAAACGGCTGCGAATGGTGATGTTGAAAACATTTATGCTTTATCCAGTCCACTAATTAGCGATGCGGCTTATCAATCGCCGATTTTAGATAATCCTGATGTTGAGCGCCAAACACCTTCTCCTGATGAGGGTCAATTGGTTTATAATATTAATGCTGAACCAATAAGTGACGTTCAACAATCAAACCCATCAGCTCAAAATGACATTCCGGTTAAAGGTGACGCATTATCTGTACAACATGATATAGCGACTCATTCTAATGCTCAGTCCGATAAACGATTAGATATTGCCATTGTTGGTATGGCGGGACGTTTTCCAAAAGCGAATAATGTTAATGCTCTATGGCAAAATCTGGTAGCAGGTAAAGATTGTATTGAAGAAATACCCGACACAAGATTTGCAATACGTCAGGCAAATCAGTTTTCAAAAAAATATCGCGGTGGTTTTATTGACGATATTGATAAATTTGATTCTCTGTTTTTTAATATTTCTCCACGCGAAGCTGAAATGCTCGACCCACAAGAGCGACTGTTTCTTGAGGTGGCTTGGGAAGCACTGGAGGATGCGGGTTATTATCCAGAAATACTAGCAGCTGAAAATAAACCTCGTAATATTGGTGTATTTGTTGGTGCAGTTTGGGCCATGTATCAAATTTTAGGAACAGAAGAAAAAACGCTGGGTAACGAGGTTAACCCTAACTCCTTCTTTTGGAGTATAGCGAATCGGGTTTCGTATTGGATGAATCTGTGTGGTCCCAGCATAACGCTTGATACAGCCTGTTCATCGAGTTTAACGGCACTATATTTTGCTTGTGAATCACTTGCGCAACAGGAATGCTCGGGCGCAATTGTTGGTGGTGTAAATCTGGATCTGCATCAAAGTAAAATTGATATCAATTCCGCCGGTGGAGCATTATCTAAAGATGGGTTATGTCGTAGTTTTGGTGACGGAGCCAATGGTTATGTTGCCAGTGAAGGGGTTGGTGCAATTTACATCAAACCGTTAAGTCAGGCTAAAAACGATCGTGACAATATCTATGGTATTATTCGTGGTGTAACCGTTAATCATGGCGGCAAAACCAGCGGCTATACGGTTCCGAGTCCAAAGTCTCAGGCCGCTCTGGTACAGCAGGCACTACAGCGCGCAGCATGTGATGCGCGGACTATAGGCTACATTGAAGCTCATGGTACAGGCACTGAGCTTGGCGACCCGATTGAAATTTCTGGATTATGTGAAGCATTTAATCCGTATCAGGTTAAGGCGCAAAGCTGCGCTATTGGTTCTATCAAAAGTAATATCGGTCATCTTGAAGCTGCTGCTGGTGTGGTTAGTGTGTGCAAAGTGTTACTGCAAATGAAACATCGCCAGTTAGTGCCTTCGCTGCATTCAGCAACGCTTAATGAACATATCGATTTTGCCAATTCTCCATTTTTTGTTGTTCAACATAATCAGCCATGGGAAGCTTCCTCAATTAATGGTCAACGTTATCCCTTAAGGGCTGGTATTAGTTCTTTTGGCGCGGGAGGGGCAAATGCGCATGTCATTATTGAAGCTCATTCATCAAATCGTTCACAAAGTGATCTAGTAGAAGGGCTGTTAATATTTCCTTTATCTGCACGAAAGTTGCCGCAGTTAAAACAAATGGCAAAAAATTTACTTAACTTTTTGCAGCAGTCCGAGTCAGCAGATAGCGCAGCAATACAAGATGTCGCATTTACTTTACAATTTGGTCGTAAATCTTTTGAGCAGCGTATTGCTATCATTGCACAAACGCAGTCAGAATTACTGTCGTTATTGCAATGTTATGTCAATGATGAAAAACACGCGCGAATTATTCTCGGGCAAAAAGATAGCGCCATCAGTTTTACCAAATTACTGAGTCGAACTGAGCGGCAGCAGTTTATTCAAATCCTGAAACAAAGACGTGACCCCGAACAATTAGCCAAAACCTGGACTGATGGATTAATTAATCAATGGGATGAACTGATTGAAGAACCGACAGGTTATCGCACTTCGTTGCCCACATATCCATTCGAAGACAAACGCCACTGGGTAAATAGTCTAAAAAATCTTAACGAAAAGCAAACGGCTAAAGTCGCCGGCCTGCATCCATTGATTGACCAAAATGAGTCAACTTTCCAACAACAAATTTTTAGTAAAACCTTTACCGAGCAAGAGTTTTTTATTTTCGACCATCTGGTATCTGAAATTCCGACTCTACCGGGTGTTGCCTATCTAGAGCTGGCTCGAAAAGCTGGAGAGATGGCTACTGGAAGATGTGTTAAAGCGATTCAAAATATTTTGTGGGTGAGTCCATTAACGGTTGTTAATCATCAACCGACAAAAGCCAGAGTCGAATTAAAGCCTTCTGGTCAGAGTGTTCAATTTGAAGTCTATAGCGAATCAGAGAATGGAAGAAAACAACTTTATTCGCAAGGAAAACTCAGTTTTCTCGGTTTAGAGGAAGCACCTGAAATACCAGAGAATATCGATTTAAATGCCATTATTCAGCGTAGCCAAAAAGTAACGGATGGAGCTCATTCTTATCCGTTATTTCAAACTCTTGGATTAGGACTTGGACCAAGCTTTCAAGTGGTACAGGAAGTCTATAAAAATGAGAACGAAATTCTTGGTCGCCTAGCTATTCCCGAACACCGAAAAAGAGATTTCGATGAGTTTATGTTACATCCGTCTTTAGTTGATGGTGCTTTTCAGGTAGGGATGGCCGCTAAATTGAGCGAAGCTCAAGGTGAAATGTTTGTACCTTATTCAATCAAATCGGTCGAAGTTATTCATCCTCTTACTGAAAATTGCTACAGCTATGTGTCACAGGCGAAAGAGGACAGTCACGCCAAATCAAAGCTCTCTAAAGCAAACGTATTGATCGTTGATGAAAATGGCCGAGTACTGGTTAAAATTACTGAGTCTATTGGTATTCCGCTTAATGAAGTTCATGCGGATAAAAACGATGTAAAAGCGAATCAAAAGATATCAATAAATAATGATGAAAGCTTTCAACGTCTCTATTATCAGCCACAATGGGAGACTACTTCTGAGAATAATAAGTTGCTCGAAATGGAACAACTTGTTGGAAAAATTATTCTATTTGATTTTTCTAAAGACAATTCAGATAAAGGTGGTTTGTCCAGCTCTGCATTATCAAGCGGTTTAATCGCCGAGGAAATGGAACAACAATTTCCAAATAATCAATTAATTCTGGTTTCTGCAGGAGAGCGGTTCCAACAACTTTCGGCTAATGAATATTGTATCGATAATCAAAATAGAGCTGATTTTGTTCAATTGCTTGCTGAGTTTGAGAGACAGCAAATTGTTATTGAAAATGTTGTCATCCTGGGTTGCTCACTTACTGTCAGTGTACAACAATCCTTGCCAATTACTGACTTGTTGCAAAGTGCTTATACGCACAGTGTTTTTCCATTGCTTGCATTAACACAAAGTCTGGCTGAACAAAAACTAAAAAACAAAGTGAAGTTGCTTTACTGCTTTCAACCTGAAAGTGAGTCGTCTGAAAATCCTTTGCAGGCAATCAATCTGTCGGTGAACTATGCGATTAATGGTTTTGCAAAAACCTTGCAACTAGAGCACAGCAAGCTGGTTTGTCATGTGTTGTCATTGCCAGCAACGCATTCAGTGGCGGAAAGTTGTGCCGTCCTTTATCAGGAATTGTTAACCGACTTTAATAAAGCACAATTAATTGACTATTGGAATCATACGCGTCAGCGTCAAATAATTGTTAATCTACCGCTAGAGGATATTGCCAAACAGCAGGCCTCTCCCGAATCACAACATATGGGGCTGCGCCATTGTGCGACATATTTAATCACTGGTGGGCTCGGTGGGTTAGGTTTGATTTATGCGCGTTACCTGGCTGAAAAATATCAGGCAAACTTGATACTTACCGGGCGTTCAGCGCTTGACAATAAAAAACAAAAACAACTTGATGAACTCAACAAGTTAGGCGGCAATGTTATTTATCAAGCGGTAGATGTTAGTTGCGTTAAACAGATTCAAAGTTTGCTTGATATTATCAAAGAAAAATTCGGGCAGCTAAATGGTATTATTCATAGTGCTGGAGTCATTCGAGATGCCTTTTTAAGAAATAAAACTCGCCAAGAAATGCAGGATGTCTTCGCCCCCAAGGTGTTAGGAACTGTTCTGTTAGATGAATTAACGCAACAAGAAAAGCTCGACTTTTTTGTAACCTTTTCTTCTTTGGCTGCAATTGGTGGTAATGCTGGACAAGCTGATTATTCCTATGCCAATGCTTTTATGGATGCCTTTATGCATCAGCGCAATATTCTGGTAGAACAAGGTAAACGTTCGGGTAAAAGTTTAACCTTTAACTGGTCTATCTGGCAAAACGGCGGGATGCAGCTAGATGAACAAACAGCATTATTCTTTAAGAAAAACCTCGGTATTTTACCATTGGCTGATAACACCGGGTTACAAGCACTCGAGTTAGCATTAGCTCAATCAACCGCAAATCAAATAGCCGTTGTTGAGGGAATTCAGCATAAAGTAGAAGCCGCCTGGGGAATTAACCAGTCATCGACTAAGCCATATACACAAGATAAGTCAGATGAAGGCATAGCGCAAATCCCTGGTGATCTAACCGCTAAATCACCCGCCGATGTTTCCAGTGCAGCTAATGTCGACCAGGTGGAGATTAAAAATACTGATAATCCAAATGCTGACAGTCCACATACTGTCAGTCAAAATGCCCGTGAAATAAATTCCGCAACTGCAAATGAAAGCGAACTGGCAAAAAGGGTCTATGACGAACTTAGTATGATTGTCATGGATTTTTTAAAGATTGAAGTGGCAGATATTTCACCAGATAAAATTTTACTCGACCTTGGATTTGACTCGATAGGCCTAACAACTTTTGCTAATCTGATTAATGACAAGTACGAATTAGATATTACGCCGGTACTGTTTTTTGAATATCCGTCTTTGATTGAAGTTGCACAGAATCTCGCAAGTGAACACAGTGAAGTGATCACGGCATACTACGGCGAAACATTGACGCCAGTTAATACCAATGAGAATTTAAGCGACAATCATCATGCAACCACTGCTCAAGAACAAGGGGCAACTGCTTCCTTACAAGCATCCGATAATGATGTAATGAATTCTGCTCCACTAGATAGTCAGCAGAACCTATTTACCCAATTAAAATCCTGGGACCCTGATGCCATTGCGATTGAGAAACAGACTGGCCAAAATACATCCGTGGTAAATGGTATTAATAATGAGCATAGTCTTGGAAATAACTCGCAACAAAAAAATGTAACCAGCCTTGATGAGTTTGCTAAACACCGATTTAATCATGAGCCAGTTGCAATCGTTGGTATGAGTGGGGCGATGCCTCAATCTGAAAATCTGGCCGAATTTTGGGATAACTTAAAAAATGCCATAAATATGGTAACCGTTATTCCACAAGAGCGCTGGAACTGGGAAGATTATTACGGCGACCCGATTACCGAAGAAAATAAATCTAACTCCAAATGGGGAGGATTTATGAAACAAGTGAATCAATTTGATCCTTTGTTTTTTGGTATATCGCCTCGTGAAGCTGAATTGATGGATCCACAACAACGCTTATTCATTCAGCATGTGTGGGCAGCGATTGAGGATTCGGGACACAAAATTTCTGATATTTCTGGTACTCGAACGGGATTATTTGTTGGCGTTGCGACTAACGATTATGTCGATTTAATGTCAATGCATAATATCGGTATTGAAGCTTATACTTCTACCGGAAACTCTCATTCGGTTTTAGTGAATAGGGTTTCTTATTTACTGAATATCAGCGGGCCAAGCGCGCCGTTAGATACCGCTTGTTCCAGCTCACTGGTTGCCATGCATCGAGCGTTAGAATCGATTCATTGCCGCAGTAGTGAAATGGCAATTGTTGGTGGTGTACAAGTAATGTCGTCACCATCTGGCTTTATTACTTTCGGCAAAGCTGGCATGTTAAGTAATGATGGAAAATGTAAAACCTTTGATAAAAGAGCCAATGGATACGTTCGAGGAGAAGGGGTTGGCGCAGTTTTCCTAAAACCCTTATCGCGTGCGCAGAAAGATGGCAATCACATATACGCACTGGTGCGAGCGACGGCTGAAAATCATGGCGGGCGAGCAAACGCTTTAACTGCGCCTAACCCTAATGCTCAATCGCAACTTTTAGTCGAAGCCTATCAAAAGGCAGGCATCGATCCTTCAACGATTGGTTATATTGAATGTCATGGTACCGGAACCAGTCTTGGTGATCCGATTGAAATTCAGGCACTCAAAAAAACCTTTAATGAATTATACAAACTTAATCAACTGCCGCTACCAGCAAAGGTCCATTGTGCGCTAGGTTCGGTGAAAACCAATATCGGACATTTAGAAACCGCCGCAGGAATTGCCGGAATTTTGAAGGTTCTGTTAGCAATTAAATATAAAACTTTACCTGCATCACTGCATTTTGAAGAAATCAATCCGTATATTGATTTAAAGGGTAGTCCTTTCTTTATTGTTGATAAAACCCAACCCTGGGTGGCAGCGAAAGATGCAAATGGTCAGGCGCTTCCACGAATTGCAGGTGTTAGCTCTTTTGGGTTTGGTGGTGCCAATGCACACGTCGTTTTACAAGAGTATCTACAACCCGTTGCCAAGACCAACGACCAAAATATAATTCATGAGCAGCAGCCAAAGTTGGTCGTTTTATCGGCAAGAGATGAAAATCGTTTACAAGATTATGTCAAGCTGATACGCAATTATTTAAGTGAATTACTTACCGCAAATGAAATTGATTCATCGCAGCCATCATTAAACCAGATAGCATTTAATTTGCAAGTTGGTCGCGATGCAATGGCTTGTCGTCTTGCTGTTGTTAGTGACAGCATTGAACAGTTACTAAAACAACTGAATGAATATATTATTCATGGTGAACAAGCCGATATCATCACTAAAGACTCTGTTAAATATGAGTTGGTTTATAGCGAGCTTGCTAAACAGCATGATTTAGAAAAGATTAATCCTACTGACTTAAATACATTTTGGGCGAGTAGAGAACTCGAAAAAATCGGCGCTTATTGGGTCGCAGGCAATCAGGTTTCCTGGGAGGCATTTTATGATAGTGAAAGGCCAATGCGACTATCTTTACCAACTTATCCGTTTGCTCAAGAATCCTACTGGTTACCAATAGGCAATACCGCAACAGCTCAAAAGAAAGTCGGTGTTAGCGAAACTCAATTACACCCACTGGTGCATCGTAATGTTTCAACCTTGCAAGAACAAAAATATGCTTCGCGTTTAAATGGTGAAGAATTCTTTTTAGACGACCATCAAGCCGGACAAGATAAAGTATTGCCCGGTGTTGCCTATCTGGAGTTGGCTCGAGCTGCCGTATCGATGGCAGCACAGCATCCGGTTAAACGATTGCGAAAAGTTGTTTGGATGCGTCCATTTATTATTGAAAATGAACCGAAAGAACTGCAAATAGCGCTATTACCAAATCAAAATGAAATTGAGTTTGTTGCCAAATCTATGCAACAAGGTGAAGAGGTTGTACATTGTTCTGGTATTGCTTGTTTGGTGAATGATGCGTTAACGCAAACGACACTGCCATTGCTAGAGATTCAGCAACGTTGTCAGCAAAAAATATTCGATGGTGAAGCGCTTTATCAATATTTACTGTCACTAGGATTAAAGCTGGGGCGTGGATTTCAGGTTGCTCAAAACCTGTTTGCTAATGAACACGAAGCATTGGCGGAATTGCGTTTACCACAACATCTGTTGGATGAGGCGCAACCGTATTTACTGCATCCGGCATTGATGGATGGCACATTCCATTCGACCATTATGGGCTTATTAGAAGCCAGTAAAAATGATATACCACTGGGCGTGCCGTTTACCGTTGGCGATGTGCAAATTTATCACCCGCTAACCAGTCATTGCTTTGCTTATGCAACCTGGGCAATCGATCAGAATAATAATGATAATAATCTGCTAAAACTGAATTTTCATATCCTCGATTCGCAAGGCCGCATTTTAGTAAAAATGCATAACTTTATGGCAAAGCCCTATCAAGTTAGTGATAAATCTCGTTCACTGAGTCAATCGGTTACAGCAAACTTGTCTGATTCGACCAATCTATCGACTGCAAATATTCCGTCGAATGGTGGCGCTATTCAACCAGGGCTGAATCAGTTGATCCCAGTTTGGCATGCTAAAAAGTTATGGCATTCTAAAACATCACGGGCACTAAGTTCTGATTCGAGTTTGGCGCAGTCTGAAGTTATTTTGTTGGGGGATGATCAGCATCAACTCGACTGGTTGATGGCAAGTCAAATTCAAGTGACATCGGTAGAGTTTTCTGCCAACACGATTAGCCAAACCGTAATGCAGCTTGCTCAGTATTCAGCAGTTAAATCAATGGTGTGGATTGCGCCAGATGTATTACCGGTAAATCAAAATTGTGATGAACCCAATAGCGAAATAATTCAACAGCAAGAATGTGGTGTTATTGCACTATTTCATTTAATTAAAGCTATGTTGACACAATGTTCAACATCATTTGATTTCACTTTGATATTAAGCAAAACCCAGCCGGTTTTTACCGATGAAAAAGTTCAGGCAGCACATGCCAGTATTATTGGCTTTATTGGTAGTATTGCAAAGGAGCTACCTCATTGGAACTTTAGATTATTAGATATCGAGTCGCTTGACGCCGTCTCAGCTGAGCACTGCTTATCCGTCCCATTTGATAAACAAGGTAATATTTTATTTTATCGGCAAGCACAATGGTTTGAACAAAAACTGGTGAAGACTTTCGCATTACCTCAGCAGCCTGTCAGTTATCGTCAAAATGGTGTTTATCTTGTCATTGGTGGTGCTGGAGGGCTTGGTGAAGTCTGGTCAAAACATATGATAGAAAACTATCAGGCACAGATAATCTGGTTAGGTCGACGTGAACTGTCTGCTGAGATCCAGCATAAAATTGACCGATTAAAAGCGTTTGGTCCTGCGCCGGTTTACTATCAGGTTGATGCGTTACAAAGTGAGTCATTGTCGGCAGTTAAACAAACAGTATTACAGCAGTTCTCGCAAATACATGGAGTCGTACATTCGGCACTTGTGTTACATGACAAGGCTCTTAATGAACTAGATGAAGCTGGTTTTAGATTAAGTCTGGCCGCTAAAGTTGATATCAGTGTCAATATGGTTGAAGCCTTTGCAACGCTCGATCTCGATTTCATGTTGTTCTTTTCTTCAATTATTGCTTTCTTTAAAACCCCAAGACAATCCAACTATGCGGCTGGCTGTACTTTTAAAGATCAACTGGCGGCCAAATTGCAGCAACAGGTTAATTATCCGGTTAAAGTGATTAACTGGGGATTTTGGGGAAATGTTGGTGTCGTTGCTGATGAATCTTACCAACAGGTGATGGCGCAAATGGGTATTGGTTCAATCGAGCCGAGTGAAGGAATGCAAGTACTTGACTACTTGATGAACTCTCCAAATCATCAGTTAGCTGTTATGAAAACTTTAACCACCGAAGCAACAACAGAAATTTGCGGTGATGAAACGCTACAATACTTACCTGAAAGCCCTAAGGCTATCCATCCAACCATTCGTATCAGTGAAGTTCCCGACAATACTAAAATTATTGAAGATACTGATCTCATTGAAGAGACTGGATTGACTGAAGAGCTTGCGCAGGCAAAGAAAAAACAACAAGACTTTATACAAACGACGCAATCGATAGCCGCGCAGTTCGATAATGGCCCATTGAATCAGTTGCTAGAAGAATTACTAGTGGCGTCGGTAATTCAAACCAGCGACTGGCACAAGTTACAAGCGGCACAATCATCAGCCGCCTGTCGGCAATGTGTGACACAAGCTGATTATGTTCCGTGGTGGTTAGCAACACTAGAATTCTTACAGCAACAAAACTGGATTGATAATTCACTACAATTGATTCGACAACCTCGTGCGCTTGAATCAATCTGGCAAGCATGGGAAGACTACCGGAAAACACAACAAGCTAACGCCAGTCGTCTTGCGCAATTAAATTTATTACAGGCATGTTTACAGGCATTACCTGATATTTTACAGGGTAAGCAAGTGGCCACCGATGTCATGTTTCCACAATCATCCATGCAACTGGTCGAAGGTATTTATCGAAATAATCCAGTGGCGGATTTATTTAATGAAGTGTTAGCCGAACAGTTGATTACCCGGATAAGACTGTTGGTTAAACAAAATCCTGATGCCAAAATTCGCATCCTCGAAATTGGTGCCGGAACTGGCGGCACTACGACTAAATTACTGCCCTTATTAAAAGAAATTACGCAAATCAGCGAGTATTGTTATACTGACTTATCCAAAGCTTTTTTAATGCTTGCTGAGTCACAATTTAAACCCGATTTTGCACCGTTAACGACTGCAATTTTTGATGTCAGTAAACCGCTTCAACCACAAGGGATTACAATAGGCGCCTTTGATTTTGTTATCGCAACAAACGTATTGCATGCAACGCAAGATATCAGACAAACCTTAAAAAATGCAAAAGCCGCCTTAAAAACTGATGGCATGATTTTAATTAATGAGGTGAGTGAGTGGTCCTTATTTGGGCACTTAACCTTTGGCTTGCTCGATGGCTGGTGGCTTTACGATGATGCTGAATTACGTTTGGCTGGTTCACCCGGTTTAGCCGCAGCGCAATGGCAAAAGGTCTTACACCAGCTAGGTTTTGAGCAGATTGCCTTTCCTGCTCAATTTGCACATCAGTTAGGACAGCAAATTATTATAGCCAATAGCAATGGTGAAGTTTTACAAAAAATAGATTGGCAAAATCAAGTATTACAGCCGGTGAGTAATCAGGTTTCTCCAGAAATATTGAAATCATATGTTACGCAAGTGGTTGTGGATGAAATGATTAATGCATTAAAAATTGATGTTAATCTCATTCAGCATGATAAGCCGTTTATGCAATATGGCGTAAATTCAATTATTGGCGTTAATATTATAAAAGGTATTAAAGATGCGCTGACTATCGAGTTAAAAACTGCCAGTCTGTTTGAGTACAATACTCTTGAAAAATTGATTAACTTTATTATTGATGAATGGCAAAGCTATCTGACTGACGCATTGGCAAACAAAAAATTAAAATCAGGTGAACAAGAAAGTGCTAAAGCAAGCGGTCAAATGTCGAATGCTCAAATGCAGTCAGCAAAATCAAATGAACGAACGGAAAAATCAACTTCCCAGCCGTCTGCGAGTAAGCCAACTCAACGGCAATCATCTGATTATATTCGCCAGACTATTATCGATAAATTATCTACCGCACTGAAATTGTCTCCTGACCTCATCAAAGATGAAATATCATTTGCTGATGTAGGTGTTGACTCTATCATCGGGGTTGATCTGGTACGTTCAATTAGTGAAGCCTTAGCGATCGAACTGGAGACAACCAGTCTATTTGAATATAGCAATGTGGCACAGCTAAGCCAATATATTCAAACAAACTGGGGGGATAGTATTAAAGCGCCAGGTGATGAAACGGGTCCACAAAACTCATCAGCGAATTTTTCGGTTGAGGTTTCAGCAAAAACCAGCAGTGAATTTCAATCTGACTTATTACAACTATCGTTAAACGAAACACATCAACAAGACAATTCTTCCGATATTTACATAGCAAATCGTCTGCAAAGTTCGGGCGCACAAATTCATCCACAGTCTATTGCTGTTGATCGTCCCAAAAACTATCAATCTGCGGCACAACAAGCGGCACAACAAGCGGTTGTGCAACAAGCTATTGCGGTGATAGGAATGAGTTGTCGTGTCGCTGAATCTGATGATGTTGACAGCTTTTGGCAAAATATCAGTCAGGGTAAAAATCTGGTTACATCGGTTACTCGTTGGGATGCGCAAGATTGTATTGCGGCATCAATCGAGAGAAAAAATATTGATTCCCTTAATGAAGGTGTGCAATCTAAAATTGACTACTGTGCACAAGGTAGCTTTATTCGCGGGATTGATTTATTCGATGCAGCTTTCTTCCGTATCGGTGAAGAAGAAGCAACTTATATGGATCCCCAACAACGCTTATTTATTCAAGAAGCTTGGCGAGCATTAGAAAATGCAGGATACGTTGGTGAACAAAACCCTTATAAAAATAGCTGTGGAGTGTATGTTGGGGCGACCGGTTCAAACTACAGTCAGCTATTTGACCAGCAGCCGCCTGCACATGCCTTCTGGGGAAATTCCAGTTCGGTAATACCTGCGCGGGTTGCTTATTATCTTGATTTACATGGTCCAGCGATAGCGGTCGATACTGCTTGCTCGAGTTCATTGGTTGCCATCCATTTAGCGTGTCAGGCTTTATGGACTCAGGAAATTAAAATGGCGATAGCCGGTGGTGTCAGTCTACATGCAACAACCGGATTTTATCATGTGGCCAATCGCGCAGGTATGCTATCGCTTAGCGGGGCGTGTCGTTCGTTTGATGAGCAGGCAGACGGATTCGTGCCGGGAGAAGGGGTTGGAGCCGTCATTTTAAAGCCGCTTGCTCAAGCTCAGCAAGATAACGATTTGATTCATGGCATAATCGCCGCCAGCGGAATTAATCAAGATGGCAATTCAAATGGGCTCGTTGCTCCCAATGCTCGTGCACAAGAGCTGTTAGAAAATGAAGTCTATCAGCGTTTTAATATAAACCCCGCTACTATTCAGTATATTGAAACACATGGCACCGGAACCTTGTTGGGTGATGCTATCGAATTTAGCGCGCTGCAACGAGTGTTTGCAAAAGCTTCAACACAAAAACAATATTGTGCGCTGGGAACCGTGAAAAGCAATCTGGGACACACCGGACCGGCTTCGGGCGTTGTTGGATTAATTAAAGTGCTATTATCAATTAAGCATCAGCAAATGCCGGCTAATTTACATTTCCGTCATGCCAATCCATCGATTAATTTTAGTAACAGTTCTTTCTATTTAAATACCCAGCTAACCAAATGGCCTGCAAATGAACAGAATTTACGGCGCGCAGCTATTAGTTCATTTGGATTTAGCGGGACAAACGCCCATCTGGTTGTTGAACAAGCGCCAGCTACTCAAGTGACTGCGGTACAACTGCCTGCATATTGGATAGTCTTATCGGCACAGTCGCTGCCATCATTACAACGACAAGTTAAACAGTTGGTTAACAAACTCGATGAACAAGTTAACTCGCTGTCGCCCGAGGCTTTACAGCAGCAGTGTGCACTGGCAGATTTAAGTTACACCTTGTTTAACGGACGTGCTCACTTTACTCATCGTATCGCTTGTGTGGTGACCGACCATCATCAGCTAATCGAGTTGCTTAGCGGTTGGCTCAATGCACAGAGTAATGAACGATTGTGTTATGGCTGCACGGAAAATGCGCCGCTTAACCTGCAAAAATCACTCGCTAAATTTGCCAGCTATTGTTTACATCAGTGTCAGGTTCAGCAATCACAATTTGTTCAAGGTGAAGCGATCGGTTTTGATGAATATTTTGAAAATTTAATCGCTTTGGCTGATATTTTTGTACGGGGTCATCCAGCTGACTATCAAGGTTTATTTAATTACAAGGCTAACAAACTTGCTTTGCCGGGTTATGCTTTCACCGAAAATTCATATTGGGTAGGTAAAACAACAACACAAACCGATAAGCAATCCATGCGGATTGAGCAAGCCGATTCACAACAGATTTCAAAAACGGATTTACAAGCTGTTTCACAGCAGCCATTTAAACAGCCGACAGACGCTGCGATTACTGAACCGTTTAATCAACAGTGGAATCAACAACAAATCATTGCCTATTGGCTAACACAACAAATTGCACGTTTAATTAATCGGTCTTATCATCAGATCGCAAACAATCTCAATTATTTAGAATTAGGCGTTTCCTCGTTAGGATTGGCTAATTTGATTCAAAAGTTAAATCAAACATTTTCTCTCGATTTACAACCGAGTATTTTATTTGAGCAAACAACGATTGAAGCCTTTGCACAATATCTGGCAAGTGAGCAGCCGCAGATAGCAACGCAGATTACTCAAATTGCTAAGCGCGAAGAAGTGAGTAATCAGTCTGCGTCGAATGTTTCAAGCAATGAGAAAGTCAGCAACAATCAAGAAAGTTCAGATAAACCGCATGTCGCTGAAAACGAAAGGGTTGAATATAAACAAACGGCTGAAGAAAAACAGAATGCTCAAGAAAAGCAAAGCGCATTGGAGAAAAATCTCGATACCAAGGAATTATTAGCGCAACTGATTTGCGATGATGAAACTCAACTTAAAGACTATCAAAAGCTGACTTTTTAAATGCAAACTCTCACCGAGCTGTTAGCTCAGCTAAGTCAAAAATCTATTAAACTGTCAGTCAACAATGACGAGCTGGTGTGTTACGCGCCAAAGGGCGCATTGAATCAATCAATCATCAGCGCTATTGAATATTTTAAGCCGACCTTAATGGCGCTTCTTGCTCAAGGAACACCCGTTCACAAATTCAACAAATACAACGAAGACGATAATTCCCAGCTTAAACTGACAACAAATCATTGCGATACAACGACTGAAACACTAGATCGTGTTTACCAGATTTTTGTACAACAGGTAAAAGCCAATCCACACAAGGCGGCACTAATTTATCAAGATCAAAAGCTGAGCTATTTACAGCTGCTGCAAAAAAGCCAGCAATTGGCCGAATACTTAATCGCTTGCGGTATTCAATCCGAAATGCTGGTTGCTATTTGTATGCCAAAATGTCCTGAAATGATTATTGCAATATTGGGTTGTTTGATGGCTGGCGCGGCTTATGTACCTGTGGATCCTGACTACCCTACAGAGCGAATCAACTTCTTAATCAATGATTCGCAAGCAACAATTGGCTTAACGCATCAAGCTGTTTACGCATCGATTACCGCGACTACCTCACAACCAGATAAGCCGCATGTCTTACAGTGGATTTGTGTGAATTGGGAGCAATTACCGAACCCCCATTATCCAGCACACTTGGTTAACTCATCGGTGATAGCAAATGAGGGTGATATAAATACTAGCGCTACTGGTCAATCTGAGTCTTGTTCACCGCTAGCTTATGTTATTTATACTTCGGGAACTACCGGACAGCCGAAAGGCGTGATGATTGAACATGCCAGTTTGTTGAATCATAATCAAGCGGCGCAAGCACTCTACCAAATTACTGCACAGGATAATCACTTATTATTTTCCAGTATCAGTTTTGATTTGTTTGTAGAAGAACTCTTTATCAGCTTGAATGCGGGCGCAACGATTGTTATAGAAGAGAAGAATCAACTGCTTACACTGAGCTATTTACGCAAAGTGATTACACAAAAAAGCATCAGTGTATTAAATTTGCCTACCGCATTATTTCATCAGTTAGTCAGTACTGAGTTCGATTTTAAAGGGATAAAAACTATCATCGTTGGTGGAGAAGCTTTGGCACATGATTGTGCACTTGCCTGTGTTACCACGTATCCCGAATTGAGACTTTTTAATACCTATGGACCTACTGAAACGACAATCATTTGTACCGCAGTTCAAGTGACCGAAAAGTTATTAACTGAATATGAAAGTGTACCAATCGGCAAGCCAATCGCGAATATTTCTTTGTACCTGCTGAATGAAAAACTACAGCCGGTATTACCGGGTGAGTCGGGTGAAATTTGTGTTTCTGGTATTGCACTAGCAAGAGGATACTGGAATCAACCACAATTGACACAAACGCGTTTTCCTTTTTGTTCCTGGCAGCCCCGGCAACGTCTCTATCAGACGGGGGATTTAGCAAAACAAATGAATGATGGTCAGTTAATTTATTTAGGGCGGATCGATCAGCAGTTAAAATTGAATGGCTTTCGTATTGAACCGAGTGAAATAGAAAGTCAATTGCATACTCACCCCGATATTCAGCAAGCGGTTGTCTTTGTACATCACTCCAGCGGGACTCATAAACAATTAATTGCCGCTTATACCAGCCGCACTAGTCAAGCGCTTGATGAAAAACACCTGCAACACTTGTTAAATACCCGCTTACCAAAATATATGTGCCCTGGTCAGTATTTCTATCTGTCCGAAATACCATTAACGGTTAACGGTAAAGTGGATTATCAGCAGCTACAACAACAATACCATCTCTGGTTCGAACACCAACAGACTATAGCTGATTCAAATGCAGAGGTTGGGCAAAACATATCACCTGAAAGTCCGGAATTAGCGCAACTGGTTAGTCAATTAGTTCAATTATGGTGCGATATCAGCCATATTACGATTTCTCAAATTAAGCCGTCGCAATCGCTAACACTGCAAGGTGGACATTCCTTAGCCATTATGCAACTGGCGGCTGAAATTACAGCACAACTTGAATGTAGTGTATCGGTAGGAAAACTTTTTCAACTAGATAATCTTGAAGCAATCGCACGCTGGTTAGTCAGTAATAAAGATAACAATAGCCAGCAAATGAATTTATTCATTCCTGCATCGGGAAAAGTACAAGGAAAACTGACCGCAGGACAACAAGGTATTTGGCTTATCGATCAAATGGGACTGCAAAAGCAGAGTTATAATGAGATAGAAGTGAAAGGTTTACGTGCTGCTATTTCAGTAGAACAATGTCAGCAAGCACTTAACTTTTTAGTTGAACGGCATAGTGCTCTACGAACTGTTTTTAATGAAGAAGAAGGCATTCCATATCAAAAAATTATTCCGTTCGATAAATTTCAATGGGCGCTTATTGCTGTCGACGAAAATGATGTAAAGGATGAGCTTGGCGCAGAAAAAAATACCGCAAAAGAAACGACATTGAGTAAGCCACAACAAGCAATCAATCACTGGGTTATGCAACAAGGAAAAGTGACTTTTAACTTAAGCCAAGGACCTTTATTTCATTTTGTGCTACTTAATTGTAATGGTGAGCAATATTTGTTAGCTAATATTCATCATATTATTTGTGATGGATGGTCATTTGCAATTTTTTGGCAAGAGCTCGATTCATTACTCGATAATTTCTCTCAATGTAGAAGTCAACTCAAATCGTCACCGATTAATTTTATTGATTATGCTGTCTCGCAAAGTGTCTCACCAGTTGCGTTAACGCAGCAGCTTGGTTATTGGCAGCAAAAATTACAGGCCGCAGAGCCAACGCGTTTGGCTTTGTCCGGTTCATTAAATAGTGAAAGTTTCGCTGCGCAAACCGAATATTTTTCGCTCGGAAAAGTACTAACTCAAAAATTCAATCAATTTGCAAACGATAATCAAACCACACAATATGTTTTGCTGTTGTCAATATTAAAGTTGTTAGTGTTTAAATACACAGGCACATCAGATATATGTATTGGTACGGCTAATGCTAACCGAAATCATGCGCAAGTGACTCAAATGATAGGGATGTTTGTTAATAGTTTGGCACTGAGAACCCAGTTTAACCCAACCATTGATTTCACCGCGTTACTTCATGCCGTAAAAACAACTTGCTATGAGGCTTATGCCAATCAACAAGTTGCCTTTGAGAAAATTGTCGAAGTGATTAATCCACAAAGGGATATCACGACAAATCCGTTTTTTCAAATCATGCTGGTGCTGCAAACGATGCCTAACAATCAGCCATTTAAGATATTGACGGATATGGCGGTACCCGTTGTGCAAAGTAAATTTGATTTTACATTGGAATTTGAAGAAGTTGATGAGCAATTGTATGGGCGAATTGTCTATCGACAGGCGTTATATTCTTCGGTACAAATACGCCGGCTTTTAAAACACTATTTATCCCTTTGCCAACAGATTGTCACGCATAAAAATATTAGCCTGGCTAAAATTGATATTCTGTCATTAGCAGAGCGCCAGCAGATTTTTCAACGATTTAACCGCCCCATAGTCAAGTGGAACAATCAACTCAGTCTATTTGATTTGTTCTATGAACAGGTTATCCGTACGCCTGATAAAATAGCCGTGTTTGCTGACTCATCTAGCATCAGCTATCGCCAACTTTATGCTCGCAGCTTATTATTAGCTGATTATCTTAAAGAGTATGGTGTTAAATTGAATGATCCGGTGGTACTAATGATGCCTCCGGGTACTCAGTACATGATTGGATTATTTGCACTGCTTGCTATCGGCGCAAGTTATGTACCGCTTGATCCTGACCTGCCTGTCTTAAGAATCACGCATATTCTTAACGATTGTTCTCCCGCTATGGTGTTAATTTCCGATGATGTTCAACCATTCCCAGAGCAACAAGTACCAGAGCGACAAGTACCAGAGCGACAAGTACCTGAAAAATCAGTTATTCATCCATTTAATCGAGTTAATCTTGATACGTTTTTTACATGTTTGAATAACGATGATTTTGAACAAGATTTAAGGCAAAATTTAACAGAAAATTTAACGAAAAATATCAGTAGTGCTAGTGATAGTGATAGTGATAGTGATAGTGATAGTTTAGTTCAAAAATTTGAGCGATTGGTTAGCCTGAAAGCTCCGCATCCATATCGATCTGTTCATCAAGACGATATTGTTTATATTATTTATACCTCAGGCTCGACAGGCAAACCGAAAGGTGTTGCCAACTATCATTCAAGTTTGATTAATCTTTGTCATTGGTATAATAAAAACTATCAAATTACAAGTGACGATAAAACAATGATTATCAGTCATTTCGGTTTTGATTTAACTCAACGTATTTTAATTGCACCTTTAATAACTGGTGCGCAATTAATTTTAAATCATCATTATGATCCTGAGGTGATTGTTGATCGAATAAAACAACATCAAGTTTCGTGGATAAACTGTGCACCCAGTAGTTTCTATGGATTGGTAGAAGCTGATGTTAGTAAACTTGATAGCATTAAAAGAGTTATTTTAGGTGGTGAAAAAATACAGCCGGAAAAGCTGATGCAGTGGTTTGTACGGCGGCAGCATAGTGCCGAACTCTACAATAGTTATGGACCAACTGAAACTTGTGCAGTCGCGGCTCAGCATCGTTGTCATACACTGAATGAGGTGCACCTTGTTGGTAAACCTATCGATAATGTTCAGGTTTATATTCTCAATTCGCAAAACCAATTACAACCGGTTGGTGTGGCTGGTGAGTTATGTATTGCTGGCGCAGGTGTAGCCAAAGGTTATATTAATCAACCAATACTAACGGAACAGAAATTTATCCATAATCCATTTGTTCCACACCAACGAATATATAAAACTGGTGATATGGCTCGTTGGACGGAACAAGGTGAGCTGGAATTGATTGGCCGAATTGATCAGCAAGTCAAATTGCGTGGATATCGAATTGAGATTGAAGAAATAGAAGCTGCAATCTTGCAGCTCGAAGCGATTAAAGACTGTGCAGTTGTGGTTACGGTAGTCGATAACCAACAATCGCTGATTGCTTTTTATGTCTTAGCAAATAGACATCAAAATGAAGAGAGTGAAGCGGGAATTGAAACTGAACAGGCGCTACAACAAACCACTTCCGTGGATTATTTTAAACAACATTTAAAGTCTTACTTACCGAATTACATGATACCCACCAGTTATAACCAGATTGATAGCATTCCACGTTCGGTAAATGGTAAGACCGATCGACAGTATTTACAGCAATTGAATGTTGATATTGCTAAAAGTACCCAACGTGTCGAACCAAAAAATCAAATTGAGCAGTTTTTGTTAGCTCAGTGGAGCGATTTGTTACGTCGGTCCACGAATAGTATTGGTACTCAAGATAGCTTTTTCGAAACCGGCGGACATTCTTTATTGGCTACCCAATTGATTTCACGCATTCGGGGAGAATATCAATTAACCTTAACATTAAAGGATATTTTTACGGCTGATACGATTTGTGCCCAGGCAGAGATAATCAATACTTTATTAACCCATCAACGCTCATTAGACAGTACAACAGAAAACAACAATAACAATAATTCACAGCAATTTGATGAGGGTATGTTATGAGTATTTATGCACTAATGAATTTGCTGCACGAAAGGCAAATTAAAATCTGGTTAGAGGGCGAGCAGCTCAAATTTAGAGCACCCAAAGGGGCACTAACAGAAAATATTCGAGAACAATTAACCGATAATAAACCTGCTGTTATTCGGTTTCTTAAGCAAATAACCGGACAAGGTAATATTCCGCCGATTGAACCTGTTTGTCGACAATCATTAACCCACATTCCGCTGAGCTATTCACAAGAACGAATTTGGTTTATCAGTCAACTGAATCCTGGAAGTGCCAGTTACAACAGTCCAATTGCCATTGTCATCAGGGATGATTTTGATCGACAGCATTTACAAGCCGTACTCAATCGTTTGATCGAAAGACATGAAAATTTACGGACTTTATTTCCTGCCATTGATGGAAAACCCGAGCAACAGGTGTTACCGCATATGACGGTTAATATTGATGTAGAAGACCATAGTGATAAGCTCGGTGAAAAATCGCCATTGGTTGAAGCGAAAAGGCTCTGTCAGATTGAATCAGAAATTCCTTTTGATTTGGCGAAAGGACCATTAATTCGTGCGAAAGTCTTTAAAGTTGCACCACAAATTCATGTATTGATGCTCAATATGCATCATATTATTGGTGATGGTTGGTCGATTCGAGTCTTGTTAAATGAGTTTGCCACTTTGTCTGAAGAAGTCAAACAGCAGACTAAATTGTTACCCCCACTGCCAATACAATATATTGATTATGTTATCTGGCAACGTCATTGGCTGGAAACTCAAGGGGTATTAAAAAAACAACTGGCTTATTGGAAAACACAGTTGTCAGATATGCCGGCTTTACTTGATTTGCCAACCGATTTTATTCGACCTAAAGTACAAAGCTTTAATGGTGCAACTTATGCTTTTAGCATAGGTCGCGGATTAACTGAACAGCTAAAAGTGCTAGCTGAAAAATCACATTGCACGTTATATATGGTACTGTTAAGTATTTACAAATTGCTTTTGTTTCGGTATTCGCAACAAGCAGATATTTGTGTCGGTGGAGTAATTGCAAATAGGCAAACAGAAGAAACAGAAAAGCTGATAGGATTATTTATCAATTCACTTGCAATTCGTAGTATTGTCGATCCGCAAAAAAGTTACATTGAGCTTTTAAATCAAGTTCGAATTACATGTCTTGAAGCTTATGAAAACCAGGATGCGCCTTTTGACAAAGTAGTCGATGCGCTAAAAATTAAGCGTGATATATCAATTAATCCATTGTTTCAGGTCATGCTGGTTTTGCAGAATATGTCAAATGAAATGTCGGTGATTGAACAGGTATCACTCGATAGTGAAACGACTAATTTGGATCAGATCATTGAATTCACTGAAACCCCTGACGGTATCAAGGGAATTATTGAATATAGTTGTGATTTATTTAAAACGACAACAATAGTACGACTGCTTGAGCATTTTAAATCTCTATGTGAACAAATTGTTGCTGATCCACACCAAAAATTATCGGTATACGAATTGTTAACGGCTTCTGAAAAATCACAGCTATTAACTGAGTTTAACCATACTGCGGTATGCCAACCGGTAAAAAATGTTTATCAGCTATTTTTGGAGCGTGTACAACAACATCCGCATAAAATAGCGGTGCAAGATGAAAATACCTCGCTCAGCTTTCGTCAGCTCCATGCAAAAAGTAGCCGATTGGCTAACTGGTTAGTCTCTCATAATTTAAAGCCCGGTGAATTGGTTGGCGTCTATATGCACCGGGCAGTGGATATGCAAGTGGCAATTATGGCTATCATTGCAGCTGGTGCTGCTTATGTGCCGCTAGAGCCTGTTTATCCTGATGAAAGAATTAACTACTTGTTAAATGATGCAGAATGTCGAATCATATTAACTCAGGAAATCTGGGTAGAAAAACTGAACGCTATACTGTTGCAAGCCGAAAAAACAGTAGAGCAATCTCAAGGATGTCCGTCTCAGCACATTACATTGAACAAGCTGTCTACGCCGCTAATTTGTAGTATCGACTCTTTTGTTGGTAATTCTTTAAATTCTTCGACAGCGCTTACTTCTCATGTGGCCATTAACGCTCAGCAATTAGCCTACGTTATTTATACTTCTGGCACAACAGGGCAACCCAAAGGCGTAATGATAGAGCACGCTGCACTTGCCAATCGAATAATCTGGATGCAGCAACACTATTCAGTTAATCAAAATGATGTGTTGCTGCAAAAAACGCCTTTTAGCTTTGATGTTTCTGTTTGGGAATTTTTTCTGCCAATGATCAGTGGCGCAACTTTAATTATGGCTAAACCTGAAGGACATAAGGATGCGCAATATATAAGTCAGTTAATTAACCAACATCAAGTGTCACTGGTACATTTTGTACCTTCTATGCTAACCACCTATCTGCTGGTCAATCAGCAATACAATCCATCTATTCGGGCCGTTTTTTGTAGCGGGGAAGCACTCGAACATTCACAGGTCAATCAATTTAAATCATGTTTTGTGAATGCAGCGCTTCATAATTTGTATGGGCCAACTGAAGCTGCGGTAGATGTGACCGCTTTTGCTTGTAACGAAAAAATTGACGGTGCGAGTGTTCCAATTGGTAAACCAATTGATAACATCCATATTTTAATTCTTGATGAAAATTTAGCATTAACCCCAATAGGTGTGCCCGGTGAATTACATATTGGTGGCGTCGGGCTAGCGCGGGGGTATTTAAATAAAGTAGCAATGACTGAAGAGAAGTTTATCGCCAATCCTCATTTGTCCAATTTGCCATTCAATGATCCGTCACTTCTGCGACTTTATAAAACCGGCGATCTGGCCCGATGGTTGGATGATGGCAATATAGAATATCTTGGGCGAATTGATCATCAACTTAAAATTCGTGGATTTAGAATTGAACCCGCCGAAATAGAAGCCATTTTGAATCAATACCCCGGCGTTGCATCAAGTGTGGTAATTGCCGCAGAAAAAGCAGGAACGAAAAATCTACAAGCTTATTTGGTTGCAAAAGATGAGATAGTCAATTTAAATGAGAAAAACCAATTAGATAGTCAGGCCGCAAGTCTGGATTTGCTGCAAATCAAGTTATTTGCTGCTGAACATTTGCCTGAACATATGCTACCCACCACGATTTGGCAAATTGATAAAATGCCTTTGACGCATAGCGGTAAGGTTGATCGCAAAGTACTCACACTTCAAAAGGTAATTAATACCACCTTTCAATCGACAATGAGCTCATCCGCCGCGATGCCTGTGACACAAACACAGCAGCAATTAGCCAAAATCTGGCAGAACCTTTTAGAAATTGCTGACGAGCAATTAAATATTGAGCAAGACTTTTTTGAGTCGGGGGGGAACTCATTACTTGCGGTTCAGTTGATGGCAAAAATTAATCAACAGTATGGTATTCAATTAGCTCTGGCAACGATTTTCAGTGCTAACACTATTACCAAATTGGCCGCGCTGATCGATGAGCAATTATCATGTGTTCATCAGCCGCTTAACTTAAAGGCAGACAGGTCGAATCTGGCTGTTGCAAAAAACGCGTCGGTAGACTGTGTAACAAACGAACGGATAAAGACAATTGCTGGATCACCTGAGGATATTCTGGTTTCCGACGAACAATTAAAAGAGTTGGCACCACAATTGGTTGTGCCGATTCGTCCGCAAGGATGTGCACAACCTTTGGTTGCCATACCTGGTATTGGTGGCAATGTTCTATCATTTCAAACGCTAAAAAATATTGTCGATGCACAGCAGCCGGTTTACGCTTTGCAGTCTTCCGGCTTTAATGAAAATCAACCTGTATTGCAAAGTGTTGAACAAATAGCTAAAGCTAACATTTATGCGCTAAACACTTTTATGCATCGAGAAAATTTGATGTTAATCGGTCATTCGTTTGGTGGGGTGATTGCATATGAAATGATACAGCAACTGAGCCAACAATATATCTTTGAAGCAGGTTTGTTTAGTCGACCGCAACCAACAAGTGTAATCTTGTTGGATTCGATTGCTCCCCAGGTCATCCAGCAAACTGCTGAACAAGATGAAGTTTCACAGTTAATAACGATTTATCGGTTATTTGCTGAATTTAACCAGATTCAGCCAACGATTGGTTGTATGGATTTACGGGCAATACCGCCGCAGCAACATATATCAACCATTGTTGCAGAGTTTAACCGACAACGGATCGCTATTACTCAACAACAGTTTACAAATTACTTTCGCGTTTATCAGGCTAATTTGTTCAGTTATCGACAATACAAGCCAAAGCAGCTTATAACTGATATTGAATTTATTTTAGTAAAGGCCACGCAAGGTAAAGACAATAGCAACTATCCTGCTGATTATGGATGGCAGTCATTGCTTGGTAATCAGCTTAAAATAATTCACCATGATTGTGATCACTTTTCAATATTGACTGGTGATAATCTGCAACAAATATTTCAATCTATTAAATCAACCAATATTGTTGATTGTTCGAGTAAGTAATTTGATGTTTGTTGGTTGTAATAAAATTAACACTATTTATATTTAATTAATTTATCCCGCACTAGTCATTTTGATTTAATTCTTTTTGGTTTGATAATTATGAATGCTATAGAAATAATTTTTAACCAGCTTGTAGAACAAAAGCATAAGTTGGCACTTCAAGATGGACAACTGCATTGTTATGCCAGTCCTTGTGGAATTGATGATCAATTAGTGCAGTTGATTACACAGCACAAAACCGAAATTATTCAATTGCTCGCGCAAGAGGCGGTATCGTCGAAAATTGCAGCCGTGTTACCAGTGAAAGTGAGTCAGCAAGTACAAGCTGATTTTCCTTTGTCGCAAGGCGAAGGCGGATTATATTTATTGCAGCAATTGAACCCTGAGTTAAGTGCTTACAATGTTCCCATGTGCTTTACCTTGAATGAACAGGCTAATATCGATATTTTACTAGATTCATGGCAAAAAGTTTTAACCCGTTATCCACTGTTGACTTGTCATATTGTCGAGAAAGATGGTGTGCTTTACCATCACATTCCTGCAAATACGGAATTTAGTATTCATCAACATCAAGTTGAAGCATGTTCTGAAAAAGTGTTGACTCAACGACTAAATCAAGTTGCCAAGGCACCATTTGATTTAAATAACGGACCATTATGGCGAATGGATATTTTTCATATCGGTTCACAGAAAAAAATAGTTTTGTTAACGATTCATCACCTTATTTTTGACGGCAGCTCCTCCGTTATTTTATTGCATTGCTGGCTAAACTTTTATCGTCAATTGGTTTGCGGCGAGCAGGCTATCTGTTCGGCAAATACAGATGACAACTTTCTCAATAGTCAAGCTGTATCTGGTGATTTTAATGCTAGTGGATGTGGTTATGCAGAATTTGTCGAGTGGGAAAAACAAATGCTGAATGCGCCTGAGGGACAATCGCATCAGCGTTATTGGCAACAGCAATTACAAGGTGAATTAAGTCACTTGCAATTACCCGCTGACTTTCCGGCTAAAGGTCCTATTCAGGGAGAAACCTGGATAACGCCGTTGCCTACAGAACTTTTTCAATGGGTAAGTCAATATAGCCAACAAAATAGTTTGCAGCCTTCGGTAATTTTTTTAGGACTATTTCAGTGGTTGCTCCATGTTTATACGCGCGAAAAAGAGATTATTGTCGGAATGCCGGTATTGGGGCGGGTAGATAGTCAGTTTATGACAGAAATTGGCTACTTTATTAATATGATACCACTGCGTACCCGATGTGAGGGTGAGCGAAAGCTGCTTGAATATTTACGCGGCATTCAAGCAACCTTACTCGATGGTTTATATCATTCCAGTTATCCATTTCCATTAATGTTAAAAAATTTGCCTGCTAAACAAAACAGTAGTGCTCAGTCCGATGAAAATCCAGTTTTTCAAGTTGCTTATGCCTATCAAAATTTTATTCCTTCTGCTGATTTACGACAGCTACCGATGCAATCTGAATTAGGTATTGAAGCGGTTGATAACGTTCACCAAGAAGGGGAGTTTGATTTTGGGCTAGAGATTTTTGAGCAATCTCACGGACTTGATTTACATTTTAAATATAATGCAGCGCGTTATCAGCTAACAACGGTTCAGCGCCTGTTCGAGCATTTGTGTACATTGCTCCATTCGGTTAAGAGTAATCCTGATGTAAGAATGAAAGAGTTATCTTTGTTGTCCAATAAAGAACAGCAATTACTTACCCAGTGGAATACTACTAATCGACGACTATCGATTGCCCCGCAAACAACACTTGAGTGGATCGAACAACAGGTTGCAAAGGAACCTGACGCCACTGCATTAGTCTGTGAAGGAAAACATCTAAGCTATGCTCAACTTTGGGAACATAGCCTCAAGCTAGGTTGCTATTTACAACAGCAAGGGGTTTGTGCCGAAACGTTAGTTGGTATCTATACGCGACGTTCAACCTGGATGGTCATTGGGATATTAGGTATTTGGCAAGCAGGCGGAGCTTACGTGCCGTTAGATGCTGATTATCCACAAGCTCGCCTGCAAATGATGATTGCTGAAAGTCAGCTTGAATGGGTATTAAGTGAATCGGCCTTAACGACAGCTTTAGAAAACGTTACTCGAATTGTTCTCGATGAACAGTGGCCAATGATTGAGACGACCAGGCTACAGAAATTAGCGACAGTTAACCAGAAGCAATTAGCTTATGTAATTTTTACTTCTGGCTCGACAGGTAAACCCAAAGGCGTGATGATAGAACATGCCAGTCTGGTGCATTACTTAACCTATTGTCGTGATAATTATTGCTCGCAAGATAACCCAACAGAAAATGATGTTAACCAAGAAGCTGCAAGTATCGACAAATCTGTCGCACAATTAACAACCTTGCAACAACATGCCAGTCTGGTTCATTTGCCATTAACTTTTGATGCCTCAATCACGGCACTAATGGCACCGCTAGTCAGTGGTAAAAGCATCTTGCTTGAACCTGCTGCCAGTGTTGAAGTATTTAATAATCTAGCCGCTTATCCGCAACAATTTGATTTTATTAAATTAACCCCTGGACATTTGTTGTTATTGAAAAATCAACCTTCAGCGGTAGTCCATCGTTTTTTAATGAATCAAAAGTTAATGATTCTTGGTGGTGAAGCACTGACTAATGAGCATTTAAATTTTTTAGCTGAGCAAAATGTTGCACTTGATATTGTTAATGAATATGGACCAACCGAAGCCACTGTTGGGTGCAGTGTCGCACGTATCCGTTTAAAACCCGGTACTTCGGTCAGTAACATGACAATAGGAAAGCCAATAGCAAATATGCAAATGTATATATTGGATGAACAGTTAAACGAATTACCAATTGGTGTTGTCGGCGAAATTTATATTGCTGGTGCCGGGTTAGCCAGAGGTTATTTTAATCAGCCAGAACTTACCGCGCAGCGTTTCATCGAAAATCCTAATCGACCGGGTGAGCGACTTTATCAAAGCGGCGACTTAGGCCGTTGGTTAGAAAATGGTGAAATTGAATATTGGGGGAGAATTGATCAGCAAATTAAAATTCGAGGTTATCGAATCGAGCTAGACGAAATTAATACGCATCTGCTTGATTATCCAACAATAAGCAGTGCTGCGGTTGTCGTACAAGGTGAAACTATTCACCAGCGATTAGTTGCTTTTTATGTAGTGGAAAATGTCAGTGATGGCAAAGATACTATCGATGAACAGGCTCTACAAAAATTCCTGCATTCCAGATTACCCGATTATATGGTGCCGCGACAATATCAGCGGTTGGATAACATTCCATTAACCGTTAATGGCAAGGTCGATACCAGACAGCTCAGCCAGATAGAAGTGGCACAGACCGCAAAAGTTTTTATTGCGCCAGAGAACGAAATAGAGCACGCGTTAGCTGAAATATGGGCTGAGGTTTTAGAAATCGATAAGTCGAGCATTAGCATAAACGATAATTTCTTTGAGCGTGGCGGACATTCGTTATTAGCGACTGTTCTGTTGTCAAAAATTCGTAGTCGATTGAATAAAAATTTGCCAATTAAAATGCTATTTGAGATTAACACGCTTAAAGGCATGGCTGATATTATTGGACTGGATGTCAGTCACAAGATAGACGACCAACAAGATGAATCTGTCGAATTCGAGGAATTCACTTTATGACAATTGTCTCTTTGATTCGCGAAGTCAAAACAAGAGGCATTCAGCTCTGGCAAGAAAATGGCCAGTTGAAGCTGAAGTCACCTGAAGGGGCGCTGGATGATTCGCTTAAATCAAGGTTAGTACAACAAAAACAGGCGGTGATTGATTTTTTAAGTCATTTTTCCGCCGATTTACAGTTACCAAAAATTCAACCGATCGCACGTAGTTCTCAACAAAGTTATCCGCTGAGTTTTGCGCAAGAAAGACTTTGGTTTATTCATCAATTGAGTCCCGATAGCGCGGCTTATAATATTTCTGGTGCGATTATTTTGCCCAGTGATTACTTGCATGCTGATTTATTGCAAACCTTTAAAATAATTATTGAGCGCCATGAAAATTTGCGAACCATCTTTCCTCAAAAAAATGGTCAGGCTCAACAAAAAATACTGTCGCAGATAGTTTTTGATTTACCTCAATTCGACTTTTCGATGCTGGCTGATAGTAAAATGGTCGATCATGCCATTAAGGAATTTTGTTTACAGCAAGCTGAAGCTGCTTTTGATCTTGAAGCAGGCCCTTTGATAAGAGCCTGTTTTATTAAAAAGTCAGCGCAACAATCGGTGTTGCTGGTAATATTGCATCATATTATTAGTGATGGCTGGTCAATGGGGGTGTTGTTAAATGAATTTAAAACTATATTATCATCCAGACAGAAAGGACAATCAGTTGAGTCTCGTGATACCTTAAAAGTGCTTCCCCAGTTACCTGTTCAATACGTTGACTACGCTATTTGGCAGCGTGAATGGTTGACACAGCAGGGCATTATTGAAAAGCAGCTGAACTATTGGCAACACCAACTGGCAGGGCTTGAAGGAAGTTTTGGGTTACCTAGTGATTTTCCTAAAACGCATGCCAGTCATGAACAAGGTGGCGTTGTTAACTTTGAGCTGGAACCGGCATTAACCCAAGCCATTAAAAACTATGCTGAAAGTCATGGTATTACCTTGTTTATTTTTTTAATGGCGATCTTTAAAGTCTTGTGTTTTCGTTATACTCGTCAACAGGACATTTGTATCGGTACACCGATTGCCAATCGCCAGTATGCTGAGACTGAGTATTTAATTGGCATGTTTGTCAATACGCTAGCCATTCGTGACACGATTACTGCTGACATGACATTTGCCGATGTGATCCAAGAAGTCAAGCGAAGCTGCTTATCGGCTTATGAAAATCAAGATGTACCCTTTGAGCAGGTAGTTGATCGGGTACAACCAGAACGTGATCTTTTAGTTTCACCATTTTTTCAAATTTTAATGGTACTGAATAATACTGCGACCACTGCGTTGATGTCAGACTTAACGATTTACGAAGTGAATGCTTTTACCACAAAGTTTGATTTGGTACTTGAGCTAGAGGAAGATTTTGCAGAACGAACAATTCGTGCGAAAATAAAATATCGTACAGCCCTTTATAAAACTGCAACAATCACTCGAATTGCCAGACACTTTGTTCAGTTATGCCATAATATTTTGAAACCAGAGCTAACTAAAGTGTCGGATGATTGTCCTGTCAGTCAGTTAGAATTTTTAAGCCCACAAGAAACGCACCAGTTATTAACGCAGTTTAATCAAACACAGATTGCTTATCCAAAAAATAAAACGGTTGTAGACTGGTTTTCTCAGCAAGTAAAAATTAACCCAAATAAAAAAGCTGTAATTACGGATGATGCCTCAATCAGTTATGCTGAGCTGGCTGAAAAAAGTGACTTGCTGGCTCACTATTTATTGGCAAAACAAACACAACTGAATCAAGTAATTGCAATTTGCATGTTGCCATCAGTTGACTTAATAATCGCCATTTGGGGGATTTTAAAAGCCAATGCAACTTACTTACCTTTAGATGCCAAATTACCGGCAAAACGCTTACAGTTTATTTTGGGTGACAGTCAGGCAGCACTCATATTAACGCACCGGCCAGTAATGAAGGTATTAGAAAATCTGACTTTGAATGTCGATTCTGTTAATGATGACTCCGCTCCAACAGTACCGCTGTCGTGTACGCCTGAGATTATTGCGATGGACTCTCAGTGGGAACAGATTATTAACGGTTATGCGTTAGAAAAATGCCAGCTTCAAAAAACGGTAAATAAAACTGTTGCTATCAATGGTGACTCCGTCATACCAACGGATAAATCGCAACATTATAGCTATGTGATTTATACATCCGGCTCAACCGGTCAACCGAAAGGCGCATTAAATACCCACCAGGGTTTGATGAATTTATGCTATTGGTATGTCATGGTGCAGGGACTTAGTGAAAGTGACAAGGTGTTGGTTGTTAGTAATATTGCCTTTGATCTGACCCAGCGAGTACTCATAGCGCCGCTATTAGCGGGGGCAAGTCTGCATTTGGTTGACGCTTATGAGCCGATACAAATTGCAGCAATCATTAAACAACATTCGATTAGCTGGCTTAACTGTGCGCCAAGTAATCTATACGGTATTTTAAGCCAGGCAAACCTTGCTTTAACCAGTTTGCGCACAGTAATTTTAGGCGGCGAGGCTATTTCGCGAGACAAACTCAGTGATTGGTATCATCAGCAATCTCAGCAGCAAAATGAACAGTTTCGTTTGTTTAACAGCTATGGTCCTAGTGAATCTAGTGCGGTGGCCACACAATATTTATGTCACTTAGCAGATTTTAATTGCACAACATCAATGCCGATTGGTCAGCCCATTAATAACGTACAAATTTATATTTTAGATGAACAGCTACAATTATTACCGATTGGTGTGCCGGGCGAAATATTTATTGGTGGTGATGGCTTAGCCGCGGGCTACATTCATAATCCTCAACTCACGGCAAAAAAATTTATAACCAATCCGTTTAATCCTCAATCTCGAATTTATCGTAGTGGTGATTTAGGGCGCTGGCTTGCTGATGGCCAGATCGAATTTATGGGACGTTTGGATCACCAGGTAAAAATTCGCGGCTTTCGCATTGAAATTGGTGAAATTGAAGCATTGCTCAATCAACATGAGACTATCCAGCAAGCTGTCGTTGTTGTGCAAGGCGAAGGGAGTCAACAACAGTTGGTCGCTTTCGTTAAAGGCTTATCGGCTGAGTCTTCTTCTATTAATGCTACATCTGTCGGTAGTTCATCTCTTGGCACTTCATCTTTTGGCACTTCATCTCTTGGCACTTCATCTTTTGGCACTTCATCTATCGTTATTTCATCCGATTGGCAACAACACAGTGAGGTATTAAAGGATTATTTGCGTGAATATTTGCCGCTTTATATGATCCCTTCTGCGATTGTGCCATTGGTGCAAATTCCAATTACGCCGAATGGTAAAGTTGATCGCCTAGACCTGAGTCGACGTCTTATTGAAGTTGATCATCAAGTTGATTATGTTGCACCAGAGACTGCAACCGAGCATTATCTTGTTAAAGTCTGGCAGGAAATATTATCTGTCGGTGCTGAAATAATTAGCGTGAATCGTAGCTTTTTTGAATTAGGTGGACATTCGTTACTCGCTACGCAGATGACGGCTCGTGTACAACATGATTATCATATTGCGATTCCATTAAAAGTTATCTTTGAAAAAAGTACCATTCATCTCATTGCTAGTTATATTGATCAGGCAAAAATTAGTAAAGCAATACCTTATAATGATAACTTCACTAAAGATTATCAAATCCCGGTTAGACCAAAAGATGCCACAGTTCAAATACCTTTGGGTATTGCACAGGAAAGAATCTGGTTTTTACATCAGCTCTCACCCGAAAGCCGTGAATACCATTCAACTGGTGCAGTAAAGATTACTGGTGAGGTTAATCCTCGAAAAATAGAGCAAGCCATTGAACAATTGACGGCTCGTCATGAAATATTAAGAACGATCTTTCCAGAGAATAATGGCAAGCCAATACAGCAGGTTATCAGTTACTCAAATTATCGTGCTCAGTTTAGTCATCGTTTTGATGTTATTGATTTAATTCATCGTAAAAATAAACAGCAGTTACTCGAACAGTACCTTGCACAAGAGCAGCAACGCCAATTTGATTTGACTAAAGGACCACTGTTTTATTGTTATTTATTTAAGCTTGAGTTAGATGAATATATTATGTTGATTAATACGCACCATATTATTATGGATGGATGGTCAATGGGCGTATTAATTCAGGAACTTGGGTTGCTGCTTGGGAATCAAGCGACAAGCATTACTGAAGAGAATTTTTTAGCACAACTACCACCTCTATCGATTCAATATGCGGACTATAGTCTTTGGCAAAAGCAATGGATGGGTACCAGCGAGGCTTATCAGCAACAACTGAAATATTGGAACAATCAATTACAAGGTATGCAAGCTGTACTTGATTTCCCGTTTGATTTTTCACGCCCGGCAATACGTGATGCACAAGGTGCGCGAATTGAGTTTGTGTTGTCCAACTCATTAGCTACACGTATTAGGTATTATTGTCAGCAACAAAAAATTACCTTGTTCATGTTTTTGTTGGCAGTTTTTAAAGTTCTGCTTTATCGCTATACCATGCAAAAAGATATTTCTGTTGGTACGCCTGTTTCAGGACGGCATCATCTGCAAACAGAAATGTTGATTGGTATGTTTGTCAATACACTGGTGTTGCGCGACGAAATAGATCCAGCCGCTCCATTTGATGACTTTGTCGCTAACGTAAAAAAAACTTGCATTGATGCCTTTGATAATCAAGATGTTCCATTTGAAAAAATTGTCGAGATGATTCAACCTGAAAGAAACTTGGCGGTGTCGCCTTTATTTCAAGTTATGTTTGCGTTGCAAAATATGCCAGCAAAAAATTATCTGTCACAGGTTGAGCCTTATCCACTTAATCATCAAAGCAGCCAATTTGATTTATCACTAGAAATGAGTGAGCATGAACAACAATTATCGGGCTGTTGGGAGTATTCGACTGCACTGTTGACAGCCGATAGAGTAACCGATATTAGTCGTCATTTTATCAAACTTTGTGAAGCTGTATTAAGCAATTCCCAACGCAAGCTTGCGACGCTCGAATTGCTCGAACAGCAAGACATAACACAGTTGCTAACCACATTTAATCAAACTGCGCGTGACTATACTGCACAACAATCTATCGAAAGGCAATTTATCGAGCAAGCGGAAATCTCGCCAGAACAGATAGCAGTGGTTTATCAAAATCAGTCGATGACCTATGCGCAATTAAGTATTGCCAGTAAACGGCTGGCTAACCGATTACTTCGCCGTGGTGTAAGCAATAATGAAATTGTCGCGATTTGCTGTTATCGGTCAATTGATATGATTGTTGCTATTTTGGGCGTTTTGCGCGCAGGTTGTGCTTATTTACCATTAGCCAGTGATATTCCTTCTGACCGACTGGCTTATATTTTACATGATGCACATGTTAATATCGTGTTAACGCAGGAATCATTACTCACTCAATCAACGCCACAGTATGATAGCTTGCGCTTGCGCTTACAGGCGGCGAAAGGACAACTTAAACATTCCGTTGAATCACTAAATATAATTGAGCCAGATGGTATTGCGCCCGATAGTCTCGAGCGGAACAGTATTGACCAAGATGATATTGACCAAGATGATATTGACCAAGATGATATTGACCAAGATGATATTGACCAAGATAGTATCGGCCAAGAAAAAATTGAAAAGAACAATCTTGATTGGATTGGCTCAACCCTTGGCAAAAGCGATCTAGATAATCAGCCTATTAGTCATTTTAAAACTCAATCAACGAGTCTGAAAAATTTAGCTTATGTTATGTATACCTCTGGTTCAACGGGCGTGCCCAAAGGTGTATTAATTGAACATGGCAATCTGATAAATACCATTAGTTGGTTCAAAGAAACCTTCAATATCACACCTGCCAGTCGAACATTACTATTGACTCATTATACTTTTGATCCAAGCGTAGAAGATATTTTGGCCACATTAACTGCTGGTGGTACGCTTTACATGCCCACCGAATCGATGGTCTTAGATGAACAAAGGCTATACCAGTATATTGCTGACAATAAAATTACGGGGCTAAATTATGTACCCGAAATGCTTAAACATATTTTGTGTGGACAGCCTAGACTATCACATATTGAGTATGTGATTTCTGGTGGTGAAAAGCTTGAAGAGAACTTAAAACAAGCAATATTATCTCTCGGTTATCGCTTATATAACAATTATGGTCCCACTGAAACGACAATAGATAGTTTATATCACCTATGTAGTGAGGAGCCGGTATGTATCGGTAGACCTGTTGCCAATATGCAGGCGCTCATCCTCGATGAAAACTTACAGCTGATGCCCAGAGGGTGTATTGGTGAATTGTGTTTAAGCGGCGCAGGTGTCGCGCGAGGTTATTTAAATCGTCCAGAAGTGACAGAAAAAGTGTTTATTGATAATCCTTATTTTGATGGACCACTTTATCGAACTGGCGATCGTGCTCGTTGGCTTGAGTCTGGTGAAGTTACCTATCACGGACGTCAAGATCGACAGGTAAAAATTCGCGGAATGCGCATTGAAATTGAAGAAATTGAACAAGTGGCTGTGCGACACACTGATATAGTAGCCTGTGCTGTAATCGTTAAACCAATACCACAACAAAAGCTGATTGGTTTTTATCAAACAAAGTCATCGTTAGATAAGACCGATTTAAGCGATAATAATGAGTCTCGACAGAATGAACTAGTCGATTTTTTACGCCAGTTTTTACCAGACTATATGGTTCCAATGCGTTGGATAGCGTTACAAAACATTCCGTTAAATAACAATGGAAAAACCGATTATCGATATTTAGAAGAAATTGAAATTGATGAAGACGTCAGTCAGTGTCGAATCGCAGCGCAAAATCAGCTAGAAGAAAAGCTGCTTGATATTTGGGCGCAATTGTTAATGGTTAAGTCCGAAAATATTGGTGTGTTGGATAACTTTTTTGAGCTGGGTGGGCACTCTCTGTTAATTATGCAATTGCTTAATCGCATTCAACAAGCATTCCACTATCGAATGACGCCAACAGATATCTTTGTCCACCCAACCATTCGGCAACAGGCACTATTGATACAAACTCACCAGCTAGCACAAAAGAATTTAAATAAATCAAATGAATTAGAACAGCAACAAAGATCTGGCGGATTAATTACTCTTCAACTTGAAAATGTTGCGCCATTAAATCCACGTATTATATTCATTCCAGGCTCAGGAATGATGGTACATAGTATGCTTGATTTACAAAAAGAATTGCATCAACGGCTAAAAAGTCAATTCAATTTGGAATGTGCTTATTATGCGTTGGCGGTGGAACAATTTACGGGTGAGCTGGTTGAACCTGCAATAACCTATTTATCAATTGAAGAAATTGTGGAGCGAGCCTTGCAAGAGGTGACACAACAGAATATTTTCCAGTTGGACAAAAGTTCACAGAGTAATCATCTGTCAAATGCCACTGCGCCGACGATTATTATTGGACATTCATTTGGCGGAATAGTCGCGCTTGAACTTGCGCGGCAGCTTGGCTTGCAGAAAGTTCAGGTATCTCAGGTGATTTTGCTGGATACTTTATCACCCATGCTGATCAATGAATTACCTACAGTTACGCCATTTGAATTGCTACGCGATGGTCTGGAAAGGTTTCAACAACAAGCTGGAATATCTGTTGAACTATCATTCGATAAAATAATTCAACAGATCGCAGTTGATGATGAAATTAATAATGAGTCTGCCATTAACCAACTGCTTGAAAAAATTGTTGAACAGTTTAACCAGCAAAATATAGATGTAACAATACAGCAACTATCGGCTTTTTTTGAATTAATAAAAAATAATGAACTTCGATATCAACAATTTATTCCCGACGCTTCGTTTAACTTTGCGGTCACTTTATTTAGATGTGTTCAGGATAAACCGATGTTGTATGAATTACCCAGTGATTATTGTTGGCGTGAACTCTGTTCTCAGCTAAAAATTTATGATGTCAATGCGACGCATTATTCGATTGTCACTGAACCCGATTTCCAGCCAGTGACCGATTACCTGGCGACATTGTTCGAAAATTCATTATTCAAAAATTAAGCACTCAAAAATTAAGTACTCGAAAGTTAAGTACTCGAAAGTTAAGTACTCGAAAATTCACTGCTCGATAAATCACTCAATTAAAATTTGACTTTTAAAGCGCGATAAATACTTCAATGCAACTGATTAAAAAAGATCGATTAAAGACGATACTTGGTGTCGCTGTGCCTATTGCCGTAGGACTTATTTCAACTTATATCATGTTATTTATTGATATTGTCATGATTAAATCTTTGGGAAATGCTGCATTGGCTGCAGTAGGCTATGCAGGGGTGAGCTATGAACTGGTTTTTGCATTTGTCGTTGGGGCAACACCAGCGGTTAGAGGCATTGTTGCCAGGCGCTTGGGTGAACAGTCAAATGAGGCAACCTGTTTGCCACTAAATGCTGGATTGTTGCTGGTTATCGCGTTAGCAATACCAGTATCATTATTATTGATTTATTGTGCACCACTGTATTTTTCACTGGTCACTAATGATGCATTGGTTGCGCAAGAAGGAATTCCTTATTTACAAGCAATGCTGGTCGCGCTGGTTGCGCACGGAATGTCTGATATTTTTAAAGGATTTTGGACAGGCGTTAATCGGGTAAAAGTTTACATGCTAATTTTACTGATGGTGAATTGTTTAAATGTACTGTTCAACTACCTATTTATTTTTGGTAATTGGGGAGCGCCCAAACTGGGGACTCAAGGTGCGGGAATTGCCTCGGCAATAGCAATCACGATTGGCATGCTGACCTATATGCTAGTGACATTTATGCGTTATCGGGGGGCCGGTTTTTTGAATATACTGCCAACTAAAAAGCTCTTTTTTCAGTTGATCAAAATGGGGTTGCCCGTATCAGTGCAGGGCATATTATTCTCTTTGGGTTCAATTGCGCTATTCTGGATGGTCGGCTTAATTGGTACATCAGAAGCGGCAGCGGTTACCGTATTGATAAGGGTCACAACCATCATGTTGATTTTTGCTATGGCGTTGGGTCACACCTCGGCAATGCTGGTTTCAAATACTGTTGGTAAGGGGGACCTCGATGATGCCACCCAATGGGGATGGGATATTGGGCAACTGGGTTTTGTCTGGATTACATTGCTAGGAATTCCATTATTAATATTTCCTGAAGCGTTTTTATCGCTGTTTATTACCGATTTGGCCACCATTCAAATGGCGACGATTCCTTTGATGTTAACTGCAATTACCACGGGCATAATCGGCTTAAGCTACATCTATGCCAATACATTATTTAGTCTGGGAGATGGCCGAAGGGTGGTAATGGTTTCATTTGTCACTCGTTGGGTATTCTTTTTACCCGCTGTTTGGATTATCGGTCCTTATTTAAAGTATGGATTGCTTGAGGTATGGATCGCGCAAATGATATATGGCGTGGTGACTGCATGGATTGTGGTTTCTATGTTTCGTGATGGACGCTGGAAAAGCATAAAAATTTAAACGCTGAACGCAATCTTTTTATCCTCAAATTTATATTCAATTAAATTCAACTATTAACCTTAATGAACAAAAATCCGGAGTTAACGATGGAAAATAATCCTGCAAAAGCTGGTGCGAAAAATAAAGTGATGAAAATCATCGGCTATATTTTATTGCTATTGGTGATCGGTGTAATCGCCGCACTGCAAATTTGGAAGTTTTCGGGTAGTAATACCTGGGAGCTGGAAATAGAAAAAAATGGTGTAAAAATTTATACCATCAAAACACCGGGGCAAGATCTTAAAAAGGTTAAAGGTACGGTTACAGTGAAAGCAACATTGAATCAAATTGTTGACTTTTTACAGGATCAAGATGTATGTGATGACTTTTCCTGCTTGCAAGCTGAAATTATTGAGCGTATTAACTCACAATTTTATTACAACTCCTTTCGCTATCCGGCTCCTTTGTTTTTTAAAGATAGGGAGTTTGTAACTCAGTCGCACTTTGTACAGGATCCAAAAACGCTTGAACTTTTCTATTATCACACAGCGGCACCAGGTGTTATTCCTCCTGATGATTGCTGTGTGCGTTTATCACGCTTTTATGTTTTATGGCGCTTTAAACCGGTTGGCGATGGAAAAGTCGAAATCCAGTTTATGCGTGACTTTGATTTTGGTGGTTTTGTACCTAACTTTTTGTTAAACCCTAATATGGGGGCGAGTGCTTACAGTTTACTTAACCGTCTACAAGGCTTACTCGATCGTGAACGATATAAAGATGCCCGTTATGATTTTGTTGTTGAACCTGGCACTAAATCCAATGTAAAACAAATTGCTGTAAATGCAACTACTGATTAATGTAATCGATTAGCACAATTGATTAATGCGATGATGACAAATTAATTGTCGATAATGATGTTATCAAGCAAATAGATAATTTAATAATTGTCTATTTGCTGATGTCGATTAGTTAAACATTATTTGCCGATATATTTGTCGATGTTTGATAGCAATTTTAATTTATCAAGATCGCGCACATAAAACCCGGTTAAAATATCAATGAACCAAAGTTTACCTCAGAACATTCTACAAATTTTACAATCAGATAACATTGAGAACTGGCAGGTTATTAATTGTTTGCCGAATAATCAGTCATTGATTGCGCAAGCATTTAGTAGCCAGTCCGTAAATCAGTTGCTTGACACGTTGCAGACAGCGCTAGCGCCTGCACAGTTTTGGGTCTTTAAATTTGATGCTTCCCAAACTTTATTGCGCAATCAGCACAACCAATGTTTACCTTTAATCGTTAAACAAACCGCACCAGAAAATCTTGAGTTGAAGTGGGTGGCCTTAATTTTGGAACAACCGAACTTGGCGTTGCTTGCGAAAAAGCTGATATTTATCTGTGCTTGGCCTCATGTTTTTATGTCAAATGTCGACATGATAAATAATCTCGATGTAGCAGATGAAATTCGCTTTCAATCTGGTCAATCACTGCCTGATATGTCGTTAATGGAAAGTGAACAGCAATGTTTAGCTGCACTGTTACAGTGTTTACCTGCTTTCAATAACACATCATCAGCAACAATGTGGTTAATGCAGATTTATACCACACTAAAAAATACGGCAAATCACTTAGCGGAACATTATTTGCTGCTACTGGCTGATAGGAGCGTAACTGATAACGCTCAGAAACAGCAGCAACAAATACCCCTTTGGGGGCAAAAACTTTTAGCTGCAATGAGCGGCCTGTTTGATGCGCTGGATGGGAAAAACAGTGTTTGCGGTGAACAGACTTTAACTGGATATTGTTTATATCGACGTCCTTATAAAATTAGACCTGCTCTAACAACTGATATGCCTCAGTTACTTATGCTGGAAGAGAAGTGCTGGCAACACACGCGGATGAATAAGGAGCATTTACTTCTGCGTATGCAAAATTTTTCGGCCGGACAATTAGTCATCGAACAGCAAGGGCGAGTTGTTGGTGCGGTTTATTGCCAGAAAATCAGCGATAAAAATCAAATTGATTTGTATGATGCCTATAGTGTTCACCAGTTACATGATGCTCATGGGCAGACTATCCAGCTATTAGCAATCAATATTGATCCACAAGTTCAAAATCAAAATCTGGGCGATCAACTGTTGGAGTTCTTATTGCAACTGGCAACTTTAATGCCTGAAATACGGGAAGTTGTTGGGGTCACACTTTGTAAAAAATTTTATGCGGCTGCCAATACAGACTTTTCAGCCTATATTCGGCAGACAGGGTACAAACAAGATCCGGTTTTAGCTTTTCATTGTTCACACGGCGCACAAGTCGAGAAAGCTATTGCCAATTACCGACCAGATGATTTTATCAATCAACACTTTGGTGTGCTGGTAAGTTACCAATTGGCTCAAAGACAAGCGTGTCAACTCACTTACCAACAAAGTAAGTCGATGGCTGCCACACGCAATAATTTACCTGCCATTGAACAAATTGAACAGCAGTTTGTTCGCTCGGTAGCGCAACTACTCAATAGTGAAATGACACCGCCGATGTATCGAATTCCATTAATGGAGTTGGGGCTCGACTCGGCTGATTTACTCTTGTTGCAACAGATGCTCAATGAACAGTTTGCATTACAGCTCAATGCTGGATTTTTCTTTCAGTTTAATTCGGTACAAAAAGTTATTACTCATTTGACTGAAAAAATAGCGCAAAATAGTCATCCGAAGGTTGCTTTGAGCGAGTCAGGGCAATTTGAACAAACGGAGCTTTACAGTGAGCGTCAAATTGCAATTATTGGAATTGCCTGTCATTTACCTGGCGGTATTAAGCGGCTCGACCAACTATGGCAATTATTGAAAGAAGAAAAAAATGCAATTATCGACTTTCCACAATTTCGTGGTAGTTGGCCTGCCGAAACCGATTATAAAGCAATCACTCGCGGTGGATTTTTAAACGATGCCGATCAATTTGATGCAGGATTTTTCAGATTGTCGCCAATAGAAGCAATTAATACCGATCCACAGCAAAGAATCCTATTGCAATTGGCTTGGCAATGTATGCAAGATGCGGCAATTAATCCTGAAAACCTGGAAGGCAGTCAAACAGGCGTTTATGTTGGTGCGAGTAATACCGATTATAGTCGTTTAATTCAGGCACAAAATACACCAACCCAAGCACATTTTGCGACCGGCAGTTCGCTTGCCGTGTTAGCCAATCGGATATCATATTTTTTTGATTTTAGTGGACCTAGCCTGGTTATTGATACGGCTTGTTCTGCATCAATGGTTGCTTTGCATACCGCCATTCGAGCACTGAGATTTCAAGAATGCGAACAAGCGTTGGTTGGAGGCGTTAATTTAATTTGCGATCCCGCATTATCAATTGCTTACCATAAAGCGGGTATGCTTTCAGCTGACGGTCAATGCAAGGTGTTTGATACTAATGCTAATGGTTATGTCCGGTCAGAAGGTGCTGTGATGTTAATGTTAAAGTCGTTACCCAAGGCTATTGCTGACGGTAATCCGATTCATGCTGTGATAGAAGGGAGTGCCATCAATCATGGCGGGCTTGCCGGTGGATTAACCGTACCCAATCCAGAAAAACAAAGTGAATTAATATTGCAGGCATGGCGTGATGCGCAGATTAGTGCAAGTGATGTTGGCTATATTGAAGCACATGGTACCGGAACATCGTTAGGCGATCCCATTGAAATTCAAGGTATCCAAATGGCATTTGCTGCGCAATTGGGTGAGCAGCCATTGACTCGCCCATGCATGATTGGATCGATAAAAAGTAATCTTGGGCATTTGGAGGCTGCTGCGGGACTGGCTGGTGTCATCAAGGCAGTGATTTGTCTTAAACAGCGCCAGATTCCCGCGTCGTTACAAATTCATCAGTTGAGTGAAAAACTTGACTTTAATCCTCAGCAATTACAAATTAACCAAAGATTGCACAACTGGCAAAATGAGGCTAGGCGCATTGCTGGTGTCAGCAGTTTTGGTTCGGGCGGGGCTAATGGGCATGTGGTATTAAGTGAGTACTTAGCATCAAATGAGTACTTAGCATCAACCGATAAGACTGATGATCTTGAAATAGAGTGTACCTCGAAAAACCATAGCAACAATAATAAGGTGGCTTATTTAATAGTATTATCGGCACCTGAGCATGCGGGACTAATCAAATTAGTCAGTCAGCTAGTCAATTGGTTAAGTAGTGCAAATGTGAGTTTGTCACTGGCATCATTAGCGTATACCTTACAGGTTGCACGCAGTAGCTTTCCATGTCGCCTGGCTATTGTAACAACAGATGAAGCAGATTTAATCGGTCAATTAAAGCATTGGTTGACTGATGCAAAAGATAATTTGGTTCAAACCAAGTTCAGTCAAGAAAACAATCGCGATACTAAGCAAGAAATCAATCAAGAAATTAATCAAATTGCCAAGCGATGGCTACAAGGGGATGAAGTTGACTTTACTGGTTTGTATAAAAATTTACCTGCATTAATTCATGTGCCAGCGTATCCATTTAACCAACAATCTTTTTGGGTTAAGACAAATAAAGCATCGTCACAATTAAAACCGTCGAGTTATCATACTGAATCTCATCATCCAGTAGTGACTGATACATTCACAGAAACATTTAAAGAGATAGCGTTAGTCAACTGTTTTCAGCAAGGGCGTTTCACTTGTCTATCTTTGTCTTATGCAATCGAACTACTCACTAAGGCAATACAAAAATTCAATCAATTCGCTCAGCTTAAGTCTGATGTATTAGTATTTGAAAATATCTATTTTTATCCCTGTGCAATTTTGTTGGGGCAGAAAATCAGTTTTGTAGTCGAAATGTCGGTAAGTGAAAAGCAGCTTGAATTAACCATTCAACAAAACCAAAAAAATCGTCAACACCGTTTGTTAAAAGCAATAATTCATAATGATAAATTGGCACAATCTTTCGATGTATCACAAACTGATTGGGAAGGGCTGGCTGATGCTGCTAATAGTCCGTTAAGCGAAGGGGAATCAACGGGTGCAGCACTATTTGTGGTTAAAGAGTCTAATGATGGGTTGCCGCTTGACTCTCAACTGACCTCATCGTTTGAATTAAAATACCAATTGCCGCGAAATACATTTAACCAACTTTTACCACGATTGGTTAGTCAACTTTCGTCACATATTTATTTGCCAAAGCTTACATTGTTGGCGAATATAAAATACATAAGTCATGTTAATGTTGCTATTCAATCACAACGAATCAGTCTGTTTAACGATGCCAAAAAATTAATCGCGGTTATTGAGTTGAGTCGTTAAAATTTTTAACCAAGTTAAATGCAAACCGGTTTTATCGTGAATAAAAAAATTAATTTACACAGAACAATCACTTGCAATCAGCATTTTGAGTTTGTCGAACTGAAACGATAATTCTTTTAAATCTTGTCGAAATAAAATCATATGGCCAATCAATCAATTGTTTTTGTTCATGGGCTAGGGTTAGGTCCCTGGCTATTTGAAAAGCACTTTCAACCTTTTTATGCACAACAAGGACTCGATGTTTACCTTGTAGAATTACCACAACATTTTGCAGATTCAGACAAAATGTTGCGTCAACGGGTTACCTTGGATAATTGTATTGAAAAGGTAAAACAAGCGATAAATGAAAATATTCAACAGGATTTTGTATTAGTTGGCATGAGTATGGGCGGTGCAATTACCCAAAAATTACTGAGCAGCCAATGGCATCATCCTCATTTAAGAGGCGCGGTTTTGTTATCTTCTGTACCACCAGTCAATAATTTGCTATTTACCTTGCGCTTATGTCGTCAATTGGCACTCCAAAAGCCCAGCGCACTAATCGACTTTTTTAGCGGGCAAACCAATATCGATTTAATGTTTTCTAATCAGTCGATCGTTCAATTGGGTGACCAGGCAAGTGCCTTATATCAACAACGAGTACTGACCGGATTCTCTCGGCTTGAATATGAATTATTTTTTCAGGATCTAATTACGGTGGCGTCGCAATCTGATACAACGTCATCTGATCAAAGGCTATCGGATAAGCCGCTTTCTGCAACACCTTTATGTGTCATTGGGGGCGAACAGGATCAATTGTTTCCGCCAGATGTTACTCAATTTATTGCTAATTATTATTCTGTTAACGCAACCCTGTTACCTGAATTGGGACATCTGATTCCCATTGAGCCCGGTTATGCGGCGGGCATTCATGCAATAAACACATTTTTAAATGAGGTTTTTTAAATGAAACAGTTCGAAACAACAACTGCCGTTATTGTCGGAGCTGGACTTTCTGGAATTTGCATGGGCATTGCCTTAAAAGAGCTAGGCATCGACTTTCAAATTTTAGAGAAAACCGATCAGGTAGCTGGTACCTGGAGTCAAAATACCTATCCTGGCTGCGGTTGCGATACACCAATGTTTGCTTATTGCTATTCTTTCGAGATGTTTCAGGGCGATGATGCCTGGCCGAAGCAGCCAGAAATTTTAGCCTACTTTGAACACTGTGTGCAGAAGTATCAGTTACACTCACATATTCAATTTTCGACCCAATTAGTTGCTGCCAGATTTGATGAAGTTAGCGAGATGTGGCAGTTACAAACTGCAGATGATCGTTTGCTAGCCTGCCGTTTTTTAATCAACGCAACTGGCCAATTAAACACACCATTTCAGCCCGAATTACCTGGACAAAAACAATTTACTCAGCCCATATTGCATTCCACTGCGTTAAAACCACCTTATCAATTAGCTGATCAGCGTGTTGCCATTGTTGGTAATGGGGCAACAACATTACAGATTGTCGAAGCGCTACAGCCGCTTGTTAAGGAATTGATCGTACTGGCACGAAGTCCTAAATATGTTTATCCGCGAGTAAAATATTCACCTATTACAATTGCTAAAATGAAACAGGACCCGCAATATTGGCAAGAAGTTCGTCAACAGTTTATTGATGCGCAAGATCAATATCGATTAATGCTCGATGACTATCCGCAATTTGATCCGTTTGATGCAAAATCACAAGTAAAAACTTTTTATTCTCAATCAAATGCAAATGATTTTGAACAGTATGATGCGTTTTATCAATGGCTGGATAGCAAATCAATGCGTCCTGACTATCCTACTGGGTGCACTCGGCCACTGGCATCAAATACTTTTCACCAGGCAATACAAGCTGATAATGTTAAATTGCTAATTGATCCAATTAAAACCTTGCAAGATGACAGAATTATTCTGAATAACCAAAACAACGATAGTTACTCGATTGACCTGATGATAATGGCGACTGGTTTTTCATTGAATAACTTGATTCCCCCTTATGAAATTCGTAATGCCAATGGCGTAACATTAAGTGAGTTTTGGGCAACTCAACCGAGCACTTACTTAGGAATGACAACCGCACAAATGCCCAATTTGTTTTTTCTGTATGGCCCAAACACCAATACCAATTCAACTGCGGTGACTTTTTATGTTGAAAGTCAGGTCAAATATATTCAGCAAATTTTTAAACGCTATCTGGCTGAACCATTTAATAAAATTGAAGTAAAAGCGCAAACTGTCGCGCAATATAATAAATGGATGAAACTCAAACATCAGCAGTCATCAGAGTCATCAAAATGTTCCACCTATTATCATAATGAGCAACATATTAATATTAGTACTTTCCCTGGCTGCTATCGTGAGTATGAATTTTTAACTAAAACATTTGACGAAATCGAATATCATTTGTCGGTCACAGCAAAAACTAATTTAACCAGCGCGCCAATTAATTTGCAGGCTATTTCCGAACAGCAGGAAAATACCGCTGAGGACAAAAGTGATGTTGAGAAAGAAAGTGATGTTGATAAAAAAAGTGATGTTGATAAAAAAAGCGATGTTGAGCAACCAATTATCAAACTTGATCCATTGACTATTAGTCAAAAACTAGTGGTACTATTTTGTGAAACCACTTTGTTGCAAACTAGTCAGGTAAATCCGGCCAGTCCACTAAAAGATTATCCGTTAGACTCTATTTTAATTGTTGACTTTATTAAGCGAGTTAATGCGCATTGGACGCTGACATTAGAGCCAACTATCTTTTTTGAATATGGCAGCTTAATGGCGTTAGCTCAACATATTGCACAGCTTAAACAGGCCGACAGCACCAGTCGATTTGAAAATGTATCTCAGCAAACACCCGCGTGGCAGTTTTCTGATGAGCAAATTGCACTCTGGCAACAAGCCTCTGAGCAATCCGAAGTAGGATATCAAGCGGCGACTGGTGATGAGATAAATGTGCAAAGTGTCCATCAAACTGAACAATCAGAAAAGACCTTGTTACAAAATGAGTCAATTGCAGTTATAGGCGCGCATGGCTATTTTCCTGGTGCGAATAACTTGCAGGAATTTTGGCAAAACTTAATCGATGGAAAAAATACCATAAGTGAAATTCCTGCGTCGCGTTGGGATTGGCAATCGATTTATGGTGATCCCGCTGAAGGAAATAAAACCCCCATTAAATGGGGTGGGTTTATTGACAATATCGATCTGTTTGATCCGTTATTTTTTCAAATGAGTCCTAAAGAAGCCGAGTTGATGGATCCGCAACATCGCCTGTTTTTACAATGTGCTTGGGAGTTGTTTGAGCTTTCCGGTTATAATCCGACTGCATTAAGCGAACAGAATGTCGGTATCATTTTAGGCATTAACTTAAATGACTATGCCGAGTTGGTGTTACAACACAATACCAATCATGATGTGCTGCAAATGAGTGGTTTAATGCATTTATTTGCGGCGAATCGTATTTCTTTTTTACTGGGATTAACCGGTCCAAGTGAAGTTATCGACACTGCATGTTCATCCTCATTAATTGCCATCCATCGAGCGATACAGTCCATTTTACAAGATAACTGCGAGATGATGTTGGCGGGTGGTTCGAATCTGATGATAACGCCCAAAATGCATTTGCTTTATACCAAAGCGGGTATGCTCTCCAAAGAAGGCTTATGTAAAACTTTTTCGGCTGAAGCCAATGGCTATGCTCGTGGCGAAGGGGTTGCCGCCGTATTACTGAAAAGGCTTTCCGCAGCACAACGCGATCACGATCAAATATTGGGTGTGATTAAAGGGTCCGCTGAAAACCATGGCGGGCGAGCCAATTCACTGACTGCACCAAACCCATTACTCCAAGCACAATTAATTCAAGATGCAGTAACGCGCTCCGGCATCGACCCTCGTAGTATGAGTTATATTGAATGTCATGGTACTGGAACTGCTCTGGGCGATCCCATTGAAATTAACGGTATCATTCGAGCCTATCAACAGCTTGCAAAGGATAACCAATATTCATTAAATGAACAGGTTCCGTGTGCACTGGGATCGGTAAAAAGCAATATTGGGCATCTGGAAACAACCGCGGGTGTTGCGGGCGTTATTAAAGTATTGCTTGGATTCAAGCATCAGATGTTACCAAAAACACTTAATTGTTCTCCCTTAAATCCTCAAATACACCTGCAAAATACGCCATTTTATATTGTGCAGGAAAATCAGGTATGGCAACAGCCCGTATTAAATAATGAAGCTGTGCCTCGGCGTGCCGGCGTGAGCAGCTTTGGCGCTGGTGGGTCAAATGCGCATATTATTTTAGAGGAATATACGGCAAATCAAGGCATTGAACAAAGTACCAGTCTTTATGTGTCCGAGTCTGATGAAAAAGTTTTTGTGCTCTCTGCAAAAAATCAGCAACAGCTAATTGCACAAGCTTCGCAATTATTCGATTTTATTGAACGCACACCAACACTTGATTTGGATGGGGTGGCCTACACATTACAAGTTGCTCGAGAGGCAATGAGTGAGCGCTTGGCGTTTGTAGCTCGCGATCGAATACAAGTTTTAAACTGTTTGAAAAATATTCTTGCTAATAAACCCGACGCCGCAATCTATCAAGCCAGCATTGCACAAGAATCAGACATGTTAACTCTGATGCAAAATGACGAAGACTTACAAAATGCGCTGTCACAATGGTTTAAACAGCGCAAACTGGAGCGTTTGCTATCGGTCTGGGTGAAAGGTTTGAATATTGATTGGCAATTACTTCATCCTCAGCATAAGCCTCAAAAAATTCAATTGCCGACTTATCCCTTTTCGCGGCAACGTTGCTGGATCTCATTGAATGATTCAGTCCATCAGGTAAAGCCGCTTTCTGCGTTGCTACATGAAAATTTATCAAACTTTAATCAGCAACGATATCGTTCACAATTTACTGGTGCAGAATTTTATTTACAAGACCATCGTATTAATCAGCATAAAGTGTTGCCCGCGGTTGCCTATTTACAAATGGTTTATTCTGCAGCTCAAGATGCGCTGGCACTCAATTCACAGCAGGACTATGCAATCGAACTAACACAAGTGGTTTGGCTAAAACCGGTGATTGTTATCCAACCGGTTACGCTTGAGTTAACCTTAGAACCCGTTGATCAAGATTCATTGTCATTTAGTATTTATCAATCACTCAAAAATGATTCGCCAGAATTACATTGCCAAGGAAAAATTCAACTGGTTAATTGGCAAGATGAAGCAGTTTATACAAATGAAATCGACAGTTGGATTGCGATAAGCGAACAATACACAGAAAATGAATCACTTTTAGCGCACTCTAGTAATACCGAAAAATTTACCGCCGCAGAAAAATTTTATAGCAAACAAAGTATCTACCAAGCCTTTGAGCAGATGCAATTGAATTATGGTTCAGCTCATCAGGCGATTGAATGGTTGTATTGTCAACCACAGCAAGTTATTAGCAGAGTGAAATTGCCTGAGGCTTTATTGGCGGGAGTCGATAATTTTGAACTGCATCCCAGTTTGCTCGACGCTGCATTGCAGTCGGTGAACGGATTGAAAGTTGATTTTGAACAACCACCAGAAAATCCATTAGTTCCTTTTGCATTAGAGCAGTTTGAATTTTTTAAGTCGACTCAAGCTAGCATGTGGATTGTTGTTCGTTTGGCAGAAAACAGTTCAACACCTTCGTCGATGATACAAGCTAATATTGAGCTTTATGATGATAATGCTCAGCTTTGTGTTCGTATGTTGGGAGTCGCTGCGCGGTCAATTAGTCTGGCTGCTATTAATGCCTTACCGGGTAATGCAAAGCCCGCCAGTATTTCCTCAGGCGACGTGCATTACTTTGAGCCTGTTTGGCAAAAAACACAACCGCTTACTGAGATGGCAGAGCAGTCTTCATTGAATGAGTCAATTCATCCATTGCTAGCGATCGAACCTGAATGCCACATTGTGCTTTTCGATTTTCCTGAAATTGATTTGACACAGGTGCAACAGGCAAGCGTTGGTTACTTTAATAATGCACAATGGCAACAGGCGATATTTGAGGCAACTTACGAAAACAATAAGGCTAACCAAACTTTTGAAACAAAAAGTGCCGTTGAGTTTACACGGGCCAGCACATGGCTGATAGAAAAAATTCAACAGATATTTTTAGCAAAAAATAAACATGCAGTTAAATTGATTTTAGTGAGTCAACATAGGGAGACTAATGATCTGGCTTTGGCATTGGCTGGATTATTAAAAACGGCACAGATTGAAAACCCTAAGTTTTCTTCATTGATTATTTCGCTTGAAAGTGTTCAGTTTGATACTGAAACTTCTATACAAAATAATTTACTGAAGCTGCTTTATCAAGAGGTACAACATAGTCTAAAAACAGAGCAGCCGATGGGTTGTGTGGTCGTACAGTATCGTCAGCGAGAGCGTACCCAATTAATGTGGCAAGCAGCAATTGCGAATGACGTTTCACCAATTAACCGTCAGCAATTGAACAGTCAAAAACTGAATGAACAACATCCGCTGAATGATCAATCTACCGCTGCGTCATTTCAAACCGATTCACCGTTTAAGGAAGGTGGCGTTTATTTAATTACCGGTGGGCTAGGTGGTATAGGTCAACAACTTGCCCAATGGATAATCGATTCGACGCAACACAGTAAGGTTATTCTGAGTGGGCGAACTCAAGCTAACGCGCAGCAATCAGCCTGGTTAGCTACTTTACCTGCTTCACGAGTAAAGTTTTTATTAATGGATGTCGGTGAGTTATCAGATGTTGAAACGGTAATTCAGCAAATCATGCAACAATACCAGCAACTGAATGGTATTTTGCATTGTGCAGGAATTATTGATGATGGCCTGATTGTGGGCAAGTCATCGGCGACTATTCAGCGCGTTATGTCAGGTAAAGTTAACGGCTGTATTAATCTTGATGCTGCTACTGCGCCACTTTCGCTTGACTTCATGTTGCTTTTTTCATCCATTACATCGGTACTTGGCAATCTTGGACAAGCCGACTATGCGGCAGCAAATGGTTATCTCGATCAGTTTGCCGTGCATCGCAATCAATTAACTGCGCAAAACAAAAGAAAAGGACATTGTTTGTCAATTAATTGGCCTTTATGGGCTGAAGGAGGAATTCAGCCCGATGAAAAAGCGCGTGAATATTTGGCGGATCAATTTGGTATGCAACCGCTGGAAACCGCCAATGCACGTCAAGCCATTCAATGGAGTTTATTGCAAAATAAATCGCAACTATTGGTCATGCAGGGCGACAGCAAAAAACTGCGCGCATTGCTAATTCCATCAGATTCACCGAATAGTACACAACGCAAGGTTGAAGTTGCACAGTTCAATATCAATCAAACCAGTGTTAATCAATCGCATATAAATAGTACTCATTTAAATGGCGCAAATATTAATCACCCTAAAATATTGGAATCAACTGAAGCTAAAGGACCGCATAAAAATCAATTCAAACAACAAACGCAACAGTTTTTACAAGCACAATTTGCGACTGAGTTAAAACTCAGCCCACATCAGATCGAAATTACAGCACCACTAGAAAAATATGGGATTGATTCCATACTGGCGATGAATTTAACCACGCAACTGGAAAAAACTTTTGGCACGTTATCCAAAACCTTATTCTTCGAATATCAAACTATTGAGCAGTTGGCAGACTATTTCTGTAGTGATTATTCAGATCAATTGAATCATTTATTTGCCAATAAAAATCCAAACTCAGTAATGAGTACGCACGCTAGTCGGGCATCATCAAACTCCAATGCCGACTCATCTGTATCCATTGTAAAACAGTCAGAATCTAAAAAGTATTTGCCTAAACCGGGGCGACAACCATTTGGCAAATTTCGTTGGCAGCAACCAACTATTGAATCACAAGTCAGTCAGCCCAATCGGATAGCGATAATTGGTTTAAGTGGCCGTTATCCGGCGTCGAAGGATGTTGATGCGTATTGGGAGAACTTACGGGGGGGCGTGGATTGTATTACCGAAGTGCCGCCGAGCCGGTGGCGCTTTGAAGATTATTATGTGCCGGATAGAAGTTTGCAGGGAGTGCACTTTAGCAAGTGGGGTGGATTTATTGAGGGAGTTGATGAGTTTGACCCGCGCTTTTTTAACATATCACCACGAGAAGCGAAGGTATTGGACCCGCAGGAACGTTTGTTTTTAACCCATAGCTGGCAGGCATTGGAAGATGCGGGTTATAGCCGGAGTCGGTTACAGGATTTAAGCACGGGTGAGGGGCCTGGGGGTCAGGTTGGTGTTTATGCGGGAGTGATGTATGGAGAGTATCAGTTACTGGGTGCTGAGCTGAGCTTGCAAGGCGAGCGGATGGGTATAGCGAGCAGTGTGGCGAGTATCGCC
>NZ_JBFDAH010000028.1:0-61145 GCF_040719265.1 Aliikangiella maris
CAAGCACTAAAAAGCGGACGATGTTAATTGGGTAAAGTCGTTTAATTCTTGCACAATCTTATGATAAAGAAATTGGCAAGAAGTATGATGGTAAAAAAGTAAACTACACTTGATAAATATACGTCACTGTATGAAGAGACGGTATTTTTATGAATTTCGTGGGGATCCTTCAGGGCTTGCCCCCTTATGGCACTAGTTATTATCATTTTAGATTTGAGTTATGGGTGTCTCAACTCAGCGATGGATATACTCATTCAACCATTTGTATATTGTTAAATAGACTTGACCCCTTATGGCACCTAGCAAAAAAATCATTCCACTCAATCAAAATGAACAGCTTTTCCTTTTCAAACCCTAAGCTCAAAACTTCTCCGTCCGGAAATAGCATACTTAAACTGACCCGGGACACCCATTTATCATAAACTTTTTAAAATCAACTGATTGTAATACATAAAGAAAAAATACACCAATTTGGTACATTTTAAATAATGGTTGTCCCTTTTCACTGTCTCAAACACCTACTTAATGGTAGGTGTAATAATTTCTATTGTTTACTTGACACGGCTGACTAATAGGTGACCCCATTGATTTCAAAAATCAATTCAATCGCTCACCGTTTTCGTTTTTTTCGAACGGACTTCCTGAGAGTGTTGACTGGAAAGACACATGTTGACAAAAAAAGTACAACCGAAAAAACATCCTTCAATGTCGAATCAGCCATCACAAATGCCCCAAAGCTTCCATTTAAAAATATTCGATAATGTAACACCGCAAATAAAACCACTACCAGTAAATACATGAATACAATAAAACTATTCGAAAGTTTTTCTCCGACAAATTTACCTAGCCTAACTAAAGCAAAATAGCCCAAGAGTGAACCGATGATGTATAGATATATCATTGACTAGCTCCTCTATTGTACGTATCAATTATTGTATTGGTATCAACTACTGCATTAGTAACCAAAGCAGTCGGAGCAGTTACACTATAGGCTCTTGTGTAATCACTTGGTATATTCCTAAACAATTTCCACGAATCAGGTTTAAGAACTAGTTTAGTTGCACCACCTAATGATGTCCCTACATCAACAGCTCCATAAGCATAATCTCCATATACTTCATCCCCAGTCAACAATTTACTTGCAGCTTGGTAGCCTTCGCGAAGTAGCCCATCTTCGCCTGTTACGCCTTCATAGATATTATTTGCCCCATGAGCTATCAATGGTGCTCCTAGCACACATCCTAACCCAGTTGAGCATAGCCCTGCGCCTGTTACTACTTGAATGGTACCACCGACAGTCGTTATTACTCTTCCTCCGTTCTCTGCAACCCAATCTTTTGCTGATGACAATTTTTGACGCCAATGACTCTCATCATTAAACGCCCGAGAAAACGCAGCAGTAACAGCCCCATTAGCGAACTTTCCACCTGTAAGCTTTGATACACTCCCACCTAATAAAGCTGCAGCAAATACTCTTTTGCCGCTAAATCCAGCTGTAGAGCTATCTATACCATCAATAGATTTAGCAAAAGCTTGCGTAATACCAGCACTTAATGCCCCATGACCAAACTTGCCTCCACTAAGTTTTGACATGACTCCACCAGCAGCTGCATGAGCAAGAACTTTTCCTACAGTCTGGGCCGCAGTTAAGTATCCATTTTTAGCCAAATCAGCAAGGCTCACTCCCGCTTTATAACCAGCGACAAGATTTTCGGTAGAATATGCAATCTTGTTAAAAGCTTCACCTATACCAAAGAAAACACCCGCACTAAATGCGCCAATCAACGCCCCCTTCAAACTCCCTGTAGCTACAACGCCAGATATTGCACCAGTAGCAACAGCTCCCCAAAAACCAGTAAAAAGTCCACCTGCACCAGGCAACCAAATATTAATTGCTATTGCAGCAATTGCCCGCCAATACTTCTTCAACGCCTTAAAAAAGTGCCCCGTCGGATCCGTATAACTCAGCGGATTATTCAACACATAAGCATACCTATCCATATTCTGCATATTCTTAGGCGCTTGCACATAAGCATCCGCCTGCAAGAACCGCCCAATATTCGCATCATAAATCCGCCCATTCATGTGAATAATATCCACACTATTAAGCATCTCATGACCGGTAAATCCGCGATCAGTAATTTCTAATTTATGGGTAATAGCCGTATCTAAATAAGGCGACTGACTCGTGATTTCATATTGCTTACCAAAAGGGTCATAACGGAACTGCTGAACTACACCACCACTTTCATCAGAAATCGCAATCACAGACCCCAAATGGTCCTTATGCATATATCGCGTTTTCGACTGACGCGAACCATCCGCTTTATCAGTATCAATCTTAAGTGCTACACCGCCAATATAATACTTATGCTCAACGTCCCCATTTTTAGCCCCACCAGTATGAACAACCTTTTCATAGTTACCTAAGTAAGTCGTCTCAATAGTGACGGCAGTACTCCCTTCATAAACATTATCAATTCGTCGATAACGTTCACGGCTACTGCCATAACGGAAAGTAATCTGACTAGGATTGCTCGTACCTTTTTTGATATAGATCGGCTTTTCAAATGCCGCATAACGTATCTCACGATTATTATTGCTGTTGGCGTGGTCGGTATCAAAAGTTAAGTTACCACCTGCATCATAAGTAAATGAACGCTTTTTAACAGTACCGTTATAAATACTCGATACCGCATGTAACCCGGCACTCCCTTCACCATAACGATAATCATCCCCCATATCTGACTTAGACTTCATACGGCCAAGTTCATCATAGCTATAGTTTTTAGTTGATGTACCATTAACCTTAAAACTGGTTAAACGATTGAGTAAATTATTAACTGAACCTTCCGCATAACCAAAAGTTTCCAATCGATTAGCGATGTGATCTGTACGACTTATCACATTACCAATTTTGTCAAACCCCTGACTGAAATTCACAACCGGACTAGAGTTTAAACCCACAATAATACTTTCTAAATAACCGGTATTCTGATTATAAGAACGGTTGGTCGTAATATTATTACCAAATTTTTCTTCGACTAAATTACCGAACTCATCAATATTTTTTACTTCATGATAAAGTTTATTTTCATCTAAACCATCCGTTAATTTAATCACATTGCCATAATCATCATAGTGTGATTTAACCGTCACTGATTCAGGTAAAATGCTATAATCTATTCGACCTGTCGTCTCATTATAAACATTCATCACCAAATACTGCTCAACAGCACTGCTGCCTTCGGCCTTCAGTTTTTGCATAACACTTTCTGGTCGCGCTAATGCGTCATAGTCGGTTATTTTTTCTTGTAATGGTGTTACATTATCCGGATTAGAACAACTTATATCATCCACATAAAGCTTAACACTATGTAAAGCGCCTTTAATAGTTGAAGCTGAGTCACCGAGCTTGGCTGTATCATAATGCCAACAGGTAGTTTGTACATCAATACCACTAACACTTTCATGCTCATTCACTGCCGCATTATCAACGCGCCGAATCATTCGCCCAAGCTCATCATACTCCTGAATTATCACAACACCGCGCGCATCTTTTTGACGGATTAACTCGCCAAAGCCATTGTAGTAATAATCCCAAGTGCCTTTATCTGGATCGATAGTCTGAGTTTTGCGACCGGTAACACTATCAAGAACATTAACAATAGAATTACTCTGACTATCGGTCAGTGTCGTGAAATTACCTTTACCGTTATAAACATAGGTCATGGTTTTACCGGCATTATCTGTTACCGATAATAAATCACCATTAATATTTTTGGTTTCAACAACCGTTTGACCAATCGCATTCGTTGTTGTCGTTGACAAACCATTGAAGATTTTACTGGTGATTCGTGCACCTGGTGCTTCTTCTTCATAAAGACGACCTAATGCATCATATTTAGCTAAGGTAAAGCTATTAGCTATCGTATCCACTGTTCCAAACACCGGCTGATAACCTTTTGATACTCGACCAAATTTATCGTATTCAATGCGAGTGATTAAAACTTTTCCCCCAAAGGTTTCTTTGGCGGTCACTATTTTTTGACCGAGCTTATTATAAAATTCGCGCGCATAACCACTCATTAAGCTGCCATCACTGGCATAGGCTTTTGTTTCGCTATAGTACTCTGCTTTATTGGGGCAACTGATTCCCGATGTTCCACATAAATATAAGTAAGTTTGACTATAAGTACCGTCAACCCCTTTACTTTCATACTTCATGCCCGTTTCATCATATTTGAAATGAGTACTCAGTCCATTTGGCCCAGTTTGGGTTAGTACGCCACCAAAACGAGAATCATAGGTAAAGGTTTCTTCATGATCTAAATCATTTTTAATACTTTCAACAAAGCGCCCTTTCGTATCATATTTGGTAATTGTGCTTCTTGAGCTAGCAGAAGTGTCATAGGTTAAAGTTACTGCATTACGCTTTTTCGCTTCGATTGTCGACTTAGTTTTATTGCCCCACTTATCATAGGCGTAGGTTTTCTTAACCTGATCATTACCGCTAAAACTGGTTTCTGATTTAAGCATACCGGCATAACCGCTATGTTCTGAGCCATCGTGTTTAGCTGACTCAGCAAAGTACTCAAAGCTACTGGACTCCACTTCGCTGCCAGAAACATCACTACGAGTTTTGGTGACAGTAACATTGGTAAGACGTGCATATTTGCTTTCATAATCAGAATTTCCATAGGTAGATGCCGTGGTAGTTTCAAACCATTGGCCGGTTTTGCCACCATTTATTTGATCGGTATTGAGAATTGTTGATGAAGTTAAGTTACCGTAAGCATCGTAAGTTGAATTGGTGGTAATCACCTGATTAATAAATTGTCGTGTATTGTTCGTTAAATCACTTGGCGTGCTATCTGAGATTAATGACCAGTTTTTTTCATGAGATTGAGACAAGTATGGGAATACCTGGCCTTGCTTTGTACTTTGAGCCCAGGTATTGGTTGCTTCACTCAAAATAGTCTCATCGTCATTTGAATCGACTAACTTGCGAATAGTACTCTTTGGATAGCCTATAAAAGGGAAATACTGTTCATATTCTGTTGTAGTTATAATGCCCGATTGCTCATCAATAGTGGTTAGCTTTTTGAAACCAAGCATACCCCGACCATTTAGATGCGCCCGCAAATCTTCATATTGATAAGAGACAGCAACCGTTTGTTCTGTTCCATTAGAATCATAAGTCGCCGTATCACTTTCGACTTTAGATACCACCATCATCGGCGTTGTTAAATAAATATTAGGATAAGAACCGTACGCATTACGTGAATAAATATTGCTATTAGTGAGCGATGAATAATTGATCGTTGTCGCTACATCGTATCCTGAAGTTATTTGTGTAATCAGATCGGTGCGTAATGCGGTATCAGCTTCATATAAACGCCAACGTTCCCAATTATTATCACCTTGGCTAACTAGAATTAAGTCGTTATATCCATACCCCGCAAGCATTGCATAGTAGGCAACGGGATTTTCAGGTATGTTAGAGATTTGTTTTTTATATTTAAATTCACCATCAACAAATTCATAGACACTATACTTGGGAGTATTATTGGTATCTTGATAAACCCAAAAATCAATTTTACCATTGTGGTTATGATCTAACAGTACAATTTTATTATTATCAGCCTCGGTCGTTGAAGCCGGTATGCCTGAGTCAATTTTTCCTGTTAAACCTTGCCTGCCACCACGATTTATTCGGTAGTACCATTTATTGTTTTCCACAAATAAAACATCGGTAAGTCCATCACTATTAATATCAAAAGGAGTAATACTTTGAATCGTATCAGGCCCAATATATCCGTAAGATTTAAATTTTGCTGAAATTTTATCAAATACAAAACTAAAAATACCAGACGTTGTTGTTGAAGGCGTAGGGGGAGAGTCGGGGTTTTGCCATATATCTCGCGTATCATCCCAAATAACCTGGGTTGCTTCTACAATTAAGTCGGTAACACCATCGCCGTTAAAGTCGCTAAACCTGGCACTTTTGTCATACTTTGTCGAAATGACTAAATCATCATGCACATTGGTTGATGTGCCGCTCGAAAAAGAATAGCTAATGGGGTTATAGTTGAACGGATAATAAACTGTTTTAGTGCAGCTCGGTGGATACGATTCAGCAGGAGGACAGATATTTTCCAGAACACCGTATCGGGACTGTCGATACCATTTATTACTATTGGTATCTAAAATATCTTGTCTTCCATCACCATCTAAGTCAACAACAAACAGATTATCAACGGGGATTGAATTAGAAATTCTAAGCGCTGAAGCTGAGAATGTTTGACTGGATGCTGAATAGTTTAGTAAACGCCAATAATTGCCCGTAAAATACATCAAATTTGTCGCGCCATTGGCACCAATATCAATTAATTTAAGTGAATTAAACTCAGACTGTGACATGCTAAATCCAGAGCTGAACTGAGTACCATGATCAATATTCAAATAGAGTTTTCCGTTGACATAGCTGATTAAATCGCTTTTTCCAGAAGCGTCCAGATCGGCAACACGTAAATTATAACTAGTCGGTTTATTAGCGAAGTATTGCCCCGCTTTTTCATAACCTGTTGAGCGATCACTCCACTTAAAATTAATTGGCTGAAAGCAGTTATTTAAGTAAGTGCATTCCTGAATTGCGTTTAGCTGATATACACGGTTTGCACTAGATAACTGATGGTATAATTGATAGGTTTTTAGGTGCGCCTGATTACTATAAATTCTGATTTGTTTTAATAGTTTAGATAAGCTGACCTTAGAACCTGCGTGATAACCTTCATAGCGATCAACTCTTTCAAATTGAACATCAATTTCATCGGCGTAAACAAAATCAATTTTGTTATAAGGGCTGAAGTTTAAAGTATTGTTTCCGGTATAAAGAATTTCATCGATATAGTGTTCTGTTCCTTCATTATTTTTTGCATAAACATACTGAATATAGTTACCGGCTAAATCTACTGTCTTTTCTAGTAACCAGGTAGAGTTGACACTATTATTTGTTGATACGATAACAGCATTAACACTCTCACTATTGGACTTACCATAATAATGCGTATCTCCATCACGGGTTTTTACAGTAAAGTATTCAGGCCCATTACCTGAGTTACCATCGGTATTATAGGAAGTAATTGTATTATTAGAGAAAAGTTCGGTTTGATATTTAACACCATTACCGCCATAGGTATCATCATCTTTCTGTTTAAATAATTGTTGCCCATCAATACAAAAAATATCATTGATTGAGTGTGTAACAGCTTTTATTTCATTATTTTGTTCGTAATTTTTGGGGCAACGGGTAATAGAAGAAAATCCAGAAACGCCCCAACCAATACCGACATTACTGTTTCCACCGTGACTTGAATAGTTTAATGCAATATTCGGCGTAACATCAGCTGTACCTGAAGGTAGACTGATCGGTAATGTATAGGTCGCAGCACCAGACTCATTAACATTAAATTCGCCACCGATAGTTCCGGCCAATGTGGCGGTTTTAGGTGATTCATCCAGGTGATAAGCAAGGTCGATATGATTGATTGTTCCACTAGCATTTGAATAGGCAAAATTATCGGGAATGTCCGCTTTGAGGCTTTCCATTTGGATATCATCTCGACCATCTTTATTGATATCAACAATTGTCAGCTGGTAACTTGCGCCCGACCAGTCTAAACCTTTAAAACCGTTACTGATCGTTTGCTTTATATTGCCATTACCATCGAGAATATAGAGGTTTGAACCACGGCTTTTTCCTTGAAATAAAATCTCCTGAATTTCATCGCCATTAAAGTCGCCAAAATATATATTGTATTCATCTGGATTAACGTCTAAATCAAAAGTTTGGTAGGAAATTTGTCCATTAATATCCCAGGAAATAATGGCATTTTTAATTTCGTTATAGGTTACTATGGGGGTGATAATATCACCATGAAGTAAGATAATTTGACGCTTTCCGACTAATAATAATTCGTCACCAGGACTTGTATTTAAATTCTCAGAAAACGAAGTGTAATATTGTTCACTCCAATCATTGATTGCCGGAATTCCAGGATGCTGAGCATTCCAGCTAATATGAAATCCAGAAATACTGTTACCCGTTTTAGGCTGTAAACTTGATGCTTCACCAGACTTTAATGCTTGAGTGAAAGTATCGTAATATCCATCACCATTAAAATCAGCCGTTATTTCATTGGCGAGAATAACATCACTCATCCAAAAAAATATAGAGGAAATAACCGTTACCAGTAGTCCTGTTTTTCTCATTATCTTAATCACCTGAATATGAGTTAATATTATATTTTATTACTTCTTTTAGTTTTTCAAATCATATATCTTTAATACTAAATAGTTAGCGATAAATATATCGATTTAAACTTTTTAAACTGAACAATATACTAATTTAAATATACTAATTTAAATATACTAAATTAAAATATGATACGAAAAGTAACTTTCAAAAAGAAAATTATTTAGAACTTATAAGGAATAAACAGGCAAGAACCATTCCCTGTCATTATCGTATACTCACGACTCCCAAAATTTATTACCATCATAAATAAATAGTTTTTAATTGACAAGCAATTTAACTGACGAATCATTGGTTATGATAACTTCATCAAAATAAAAAAGTCTATTTATTTAAAAAAGCCACAAGCCAAACACGTTCAACTTGTGACGCCTAAACTTTTACTGAACAAGAAATAAAAATTATTTTAAGAATTCATTAAGATGATTTTTTTTCACGTTCGATTTCACGATAGGCAATGTCGTCGCGGTAATAAACGTTATTCCAATGAATCGTTTTAACGCGTTGATAAGCTAGTTGTTGTGCTTTACTAACCGATTCATCTAGCGCAACGACGCACAGTACTCGGCCACCGGCAGTCACCACATTTTCATTTTCCTGTGCAGTGCCAGCATGAAATACCAAGGTATTTTCAATGTCAGAATCTAAACCGCTAATCACATCTCCTTTTGCATAAGCATCAGGATATCCACCAGCCGCCATAACAACACCAACCGCAAATCGATCATCCCATTGTACAACTTGTTGATCTAATTCACCGTTAAGTGCAGCCAGACAAAGTGCCGGCAAATCCGATTGCAGGCGTGACAAAATCGGTTGTGTTTCGGGATCGCCAAATCGACAGTTATATTCTAAAACTTTGGGTTCACCTTGAGGTGAAATCATAATACCGGCATATAAGAACCCAGTGTAAGGATGCCCCTCAGAGGCCATGCCTTCAACGGTTGGAACAATGACTTGCTGCATAATTTTTTTATGCATTTCTGGCGTCACGACGGGGGCTGGAGAATAAGCGCCCATGCCACCAGTGTTTGGACCTTTATCACCATTGTCGCGCGCCTTGTGATCTTGCGAGCTAGCAAGTGGTAAAATATTTTTACCATCAACCATGACAATAAAGCTGGCTTCTTCGCCTTGTAAAAACTCTTCAACCACAACTCGATGGCCAGCTTCACCAAATTTGTTACCCGCTAGCATATCTTCAATTGCAGCAAAAGCTTCTGCTTTTTCTTTGGCAATAATAACGCCTTTACCAGCAGCCAGACCATCGGCTTTAATAACAATTGGCGTTCCCACTTTTTCAACATAAGCTTTAGCTGAATCGATATTTGTAAAGTTACCGTAAGCTGCCGTCGGAATATTATGGCGTGCTAAAAAGTCTTTGGTAAAAGCTTTTGAACCTTCTAATTGTGCTGCGTCCTGAGTTGGTCCAAAACACTTTAAACCAACCGATTGGAAACGATCGACCAAACCTAAACATAGTGGTGCTTCGGGACCGACTATGGTTAAACCAATTTTTTCTTGTTGTGCAAAAGCTAAAAGACCATCAACATCTTCGGCTTTAATGTTGACATTTTGTATTTTATCTTGCAACGCTGTACCAGCATTTCCTGGTGCAACATAAACGGCATTTACCGTATCTGACTGAGCTGTTTTCCAGGCCAACGCGTGTTCGCGGCCACCACCACCAATTATCAATACTTTCATAATTTTATTGCTCGTTTCAACTTATATTAATCGTTATATGTGAATAAACATTTAGTGTTTAAAGTGACGCATCGAAGTAAACACCATTGCCATCCCATGTTCATTGGCAGCGTCAATGACTTCTTGATCGCGCATTGAGCCACCCGGCTGAATAATGGCACTAATACCGGCTTGAGCCGCTGCATCAATACCATCTCGGAAAGGGAAAAAGGCATCAGAAGCCATGACAGAACCTTTCACTTGTAATCCTTCGTCGGCCGCTTTGATACCAGCAATTTTTGCACTGTATACTCGGCTCATTTGCCCAGCACCAACACCAATTGTTTGTAAATTTTTGGCGTAAACAATCGCATTTGATTTAACACACTTGGCAACCTTCCAACAAAAAAGTAAATCTTTTATTTGTTGTTCAGACGGTTTAATTTCGGTCACTATTTTTAAATCGTTCGCGCTAATCATGCCCAAGTCACGTTGTTGTATCAGTAATCCACCATTTACTTTTTTATAATCCCAATCGGGTTGTGCTTGTTGCCACTGACCACTAGATAAAAGCCTAACATTGCCTTTAGTCGCGACGATTGATTTAGCTCTTTCTGAAACACTAGGGGCAATAATAACTTCGACAAACTGTTTTTCGATAATTGCTTTTGCCGTATCATGATCCAGTTCGCGGTTAAAAGCGATAATGCCACCAAAAGCTGAAGTTGGATCGGTTTGAAAGGCATTTTGATAAGCTTGTAAAATATTTTCGCCAATAGCAACGCCACAAGGATTGGCATGTTTAACAATGACACAAGCCGGTTCTGCAAATAATTTGACACATTCCAACGCAGCGTCAGTATCGGCAACATTATTAAAAGATAATTCTTTCCCTTGCCATTGCGTTGCGGTTGCAACCGATGCCTCCCAAGGATTAAGCGCTTGGTAAAATGCGGCTGTCTGGTGGGGATTTTCGCCATAACGCATAGTTTGGACTTTTTTATACTGAACACTGTAAGATTCAGGATATTCATCAGCAACTTGCTCACCACTTTGCTGATCAGCAGACAGTCGCGCGCCAAGATAGTTAGAAATGGCCGCATCATATTTTGCCGTATGCGCAAAAGTCTTCCAGGCCAGTCGATAGCGCAAGTTGTAATCAGTACCTTGTTGCTCACTCAGTTGTTGTAATACAACCTGATAATCTTCTGGTTCGACAATTACCACAACATCATTATGATTTTTCGCCGCAGCTCTGAGCATGGTTGGTCCACCAATATCAATATTTTCAATCGCATCAACCAGTTTACAATCATCTTTCGCTACAGTTGCTTCAAATGGATATAAATTAACAACAATTAAATCAATTGGGTGAATATCATGTTGCTGCATAGTGCTATCATCTTGACCACGTCGGGCGAGAATGCCACCATGAATTTTAGGGTGCAGCGTTTTTATGCGTCCATCCATCATTTCAGGAAATCCGGTGTGCTGAGAAACTTCAGTTACAGAAATATTATTTTCCATTAACAGTTTCGCTGTGCCCCCGGTAGATAGAATTTCAACGCCTAAATCGGTTAATGATTGGGCAAACTCAACAACACCGGTTTTGTCGGAGACGCTGATTAAAGCCCGTTTGATGGATCGAATGGAACTCATAGTGATCTCTAAGTTTAGAATAGTTTAAAGAAGAATAAGGTCTAAATTGACGGAATTGATATAGTATAGATACAAAACGGGCTTACGCCCGCTTTGTATCAGAATGTCAGGCTTAGTTTAAGCCATACATTTTTAGTTTTTTTCTTAGTGTACCGCGATTCAAGCCAAGTACTTGTGATGCTTTTGTCTGGTTACCTTGCGTATAAGCCATTACTGTTTCCATTAAGGGCGCTTCAACTTCAGCTAAAACCAGATTATAAATATCAGTTGGCTTTTCATCTTCTAGTTGGGCAAAGTAGTTTTTCATTGCCTGTTCAACGCTTTCTCTCAGCGTGGTTTGTTGATTTACAATCTCAAAAGAACTGCTTTCTTTCTGTTCTAGTGTTTCAACGGTTTCTAAATTCATGCCACTTGTGCCTTTTCAATTTTTCTTTGGTTAAAGTATTCAGCTAAAACCCAAAGCTGTTTTTCAGCTGATTGAATTTCATTAAATTGCTTTTTGAAGCCATCCGTTAAACCATGACTGGTCAAATACCAGGTTACGTGTTTTCTGGCGATTCTTAATCCTTGAAGCTCACCGTAAAATGAATGGAGTTCAGCTACGTGAGTGAGTAAAATTTGTTGTATTTCATCAATATGGATTTTCGGTAAATACTCTCCTGTTTGTAAGTAATGCAAAACTTCCCGAAAGATCCAAGGCCGCCCTTGAGCTGCCCTGCCTATCATTAAGCCGTCTGCACCCGTGAACTCCAACACTTGTCGCGCTTTTTCTGGTGAATCAATATCACCATTTGCAATTACCGGAATCGATATAGACTGTTTAACCTGTCTGATAGTTTCGTATTCCACTTCACCTTGGTATTTACAAGCGCGTGTACGCCCGTGGACCACCAGTGATTGAATACCAGCCTGTTCAGCCAGCTTGGCAATCTGTACTGCGTTTTTATTGTCAGTATCCCATCCGGTTCTGATTTTAAGCGTGACAGGTACATCCACCGCTTTTACAACAGCATTTAATATGTTGTCGACCAGTTCAGGATCTTTAAGTAATGCTGAACCAGCAGCTTTTTTACAAACCTTTTTTGCCGGACATCCCATATTAATATCAATAATCTGCGCCCCATTTTCGACATTGAATACGGCTGCCTGTGCGAGCATTTGAGGATCGCCACCAGCAATTTGTACAACTCGAATACCTGGCTCGCCATCGTGACATAATCGGAGTCGGCTTTTTCTTGAATGCCTCAGAGTTGGATCTGATGTCACCATTTCACCGACGACAACGCCTGCCCCCAGAGATTTGCACAACTTACGGAATGGCAGATCGGTTACACCAGCCATAGGGGCCAGAAACAGATTATTATCCAGTAAGTATGAACCTATCCTCATATTGGGAACAACAGTATCAGAAACGACTAATCTTAGGTTGGTCAAGAAAGCAGCAGATTTTACACACTTTATTTGGACTTGAAAACGACAAGGTCGCTAATTTTGTCACTTTTTTTAGCTGGATTTTTTGCACAAGCACTTGAAATTTGTTTTCTTTATATAAATCAGAATATTAGCAGATAGGCGCTGACTAAAAATTTTAGTTTTATATTAGCAATTGCTTATTACTTTTAATTCGTAGGATTAAATTTATCTTAATTAAAGATAAATTCAAACCCCGATGCGTCTGGATGCGGTAATTTAGTCAGAAAGCCAATGTGCACTTCCTGACCAACACGCATCATTTTGTGGGCATCCTGCGGTAAATAATCTCCAACCTCAATATGCTGAGTCGCCACTAGTTCATCTTTGGAATTGCTAAATTGAATTGAAATTCGCGGAAATGGCTGTTCAAAAGCGGCTTCATTGATCATTGAGATTTTAATATCGAGCATACTGTTGCCTTCTTCGGCAGGCGTTACCAGACGCTGTACTACTCGAATTCGGCTAACATCCCGGCGAGGTTTTAACTCGCAAGGTAGCACTTCACAAACCCCTTGAGTAACTTCCCCCCAGGTTGAATCCCAGGCTAGTTGCTGCCGATTTTTCCAGAATTGCCATCCCCCAAAGCCAATTAAAGCCAAAAGCAAAAGCACAATAATGAGAGTACGTAAACTGGTTTTATTTTTTTGTACTCGCCCTTCAAATTCATCTAAAGGATCAGGCTCAACGTCGGAATCCTGGATTTGAGAGGTTAATGATTCAGCTAAGTAATCAGAGTCCATATCGATATTTTTTGAATCATCGGTTTCATCGTCAATAAAATCACTTTCATCAAGCTCAGCTTCATAAGCAATGAGATCTTCTTCACCGGTCAGTCCTGATTCAGGACGATACTCTGATTCAGATATTAGTTCTGCTTCAGATTCTGATCCAGATCCAGATTCTAATTCAGATTCTGACTCTGATTGAAACGCAGTGTCAGACTTAATATCTGAGGTTTTTGCATCAGACTTATCAGGCGATTCAAGTTCTGGGTATTTATTATCCAGTCCATCTATATCTGAAAAAGTAACTTCATCACTTTCTTCCCAGCTAAGTCTTGTGTCCACTGTCGAATTTACAGACTCTTCATCTTTTTCGCATGCAGTTGACAAGGGTTCCGAAATAATCTCATCATCGATATGGAGAGTATTAACGCCTTGCTCTTCAAATTCATCAAAACTGTCAAATTTATCAAAACCATCAAAATCAGCGATTTGTTCTGCCAGATCACTTTCTGGGGTAGCAGCGTCGTTATCATCAAAGGCATCAAAATTTTCATTGGTAAAACTTTCGTCAATTGCATTTTTCTGATCGATGTCAGCGGCAATTTCCGTTTTCGTATCTGTTGTAAAATCTATTTCGTCAGCTATGTCGAGCGCTTCTTCATTAATATCAGGCTTAATTGGCTGGCTTTGCACTTGTTCTTGTGCAGTGTAGGTCGCATTTTCTTGAGTATCGGCAGTAGAAAGCTCCTGTGTGGGCAGCTTGTTTGCGGTAGTACCTGCCGCAGAGGCTTGATCACGTGGCCGTAATAAATAATCGGTTGCCTGAAAAACTTCCAGACAAGCACCGCAGCGCACTTTACCATGTGCCATGGCCAACATTTGGTCGGTGACTTTAAATACGGTCTTACATTCTGGACAACGTGTATATTGGGTTTTATCTTTCACTTGCACTGGCTATTTACCTACTGCGATTCTTATTTTTTTGTGCCTGTTAAGCGACTCCACTCTTGCAAATTTTCCGCCTGTTGCATATCAAACCAAGTGCTATAAGTTTGACTGACTGATTCAACCTGATGATTTAACAGACCGGAAAGAGCAATCTTAGCATGAGAACCGCAATGAGACGAAATTTGCTCAGCTAATGACTCAAGTGGTCCAGCCAGAATATTAGCAACCAAAACATCAACGACGACATCACCTAAAATTTCGGGTTGTCCAATGATTAATCGCTCATCTAATACGCCATTGCGCTTTGCATTCTCGCTGGTTGCAGTAATTGCTTGCGGGTCAATATCAACAGCATAAACTTTACTGGCCCCTAATTTTAAAGCGGCAACCGCTAATATTCCTGAACCACACCCGAAGTCAATGACAGTTTTATTGTGCAGATCGGCCTGATCTAACCACTGTAAGCATAAGCTGGTTGTTGGATGAGTCCCCGTCCCAAATGCCAGCCCCGGATCTAACAGCACATTAACAGCGGTTTCATCAGGGACAGGCTGCCAGCTAGGGCAAATCCATAAACGCTCACCAAATTTCATTGGCTCAAAACGGCTAATCCACTCACGCACCCAATCTTTATCTTCAACCTGTTCAAATTTCTCATGGGCTGTAAACTCACTGAATGGATTTTCCTGCCAAACAGCCAAAACTTCGTCTGTGTTAATTTGTGCATCAAACAACACCATCATCTGAATATCATTCCACAAAGGTGTTTCACCTGGCGCGGGTTCATAAATTGGATTATCGGCAGCATCTTCGAGCGTGACAGATAGTCCACCCAACATCATCAGTTCATCGCCAACGGCATCGGCATAAGTTTTAGTTGTGGTTAATTTTAGTTGCAACCAAGGCATAATTTAACGTTAATCATTGATAAGTGGGGCTAGTTTAACTGATTTTTTTGAATGAATAAAAAAATGCTCTACACAAATGTAGAGCATGAGGGAATAAAGCGAAATATTTATCGAACAATTCGATTAAAAACCGATAAAAAAAGCATTGCGGTTTTTATTATTGCCCTTGCGATATGACTGAATATACTCTTCTGTTTATTGGCTAGTTCAACCCTGCCATCAAAAAACCATTAACCAGAAATACCAAATCGAAAGGGATCATCATCATTAATGATAACGCTGGCACGCAGGTTGACAAAGGCTTCACCCGTAATATTAGGTATGAGATTTTCGCCAACTAATTCAATTTGGCCTTCGAAAATACTGCCAATAATACTTTGTTGTCGCCAGACTTGCCCCTCTGCTAACTCACCGTCGGCGTAAAGACATGCCAATTTAGCCGAAGTTCCGGTGCCGCAGGGTGAACGATCATATTCTCGGCCTGGGCACAACACAAAACTCTGACTATCTGCAACCTGGTGATCAGTGGGCTTGGCAAATAGCTCAATATGATCGATTTCTTGTCCATCCTTGCCGGTAATATTGGCTTTAAGCAGTGCTTCTCTGACTTTAACGCCATAATCGGTGAGTTGCGGAATATTTTGTTGAGTTAATGTCAGTCGGTGAACCTGTTCCTTTATCAGAAAAAACCAATTGCCGCCCCAGGCAATATCACCGGTAACTTCTCCAATCCCTTCAACCTCAACAGATACACCTTTAGTCAGTCGAAAACTGGGAACATTTTTTATCGTAACTCGGTTGGGTGTTAACAAATTAATTTGAACATTTCCCACGGGTGTTTCAATCCAGTGAGTGCCTAAACCAATTTTTCCCATTTCATAAAGAGTAACCGCCAGCCCAATTGTGCCATGACCACACATGCCAAGATAACCTACGTTATTAAAAAAGATAACGCCAGCGGCATTGTCTGGATGGCAGGGTTCACACAATAATGCGCCGACCATCACATCTGCACCACGAGGCTCATTCACTAACGCCCGGCGAAGATGATCATACTCATCGCGAAATCTGAGCAATCGCTCAGCCATAGTACCGTTTCCTAGGTTGGGTCCACCACTGACAATAGTACGCGTTGGTTCACCGCCGGTATGAGAATCAATAATTGTTAATTCATCTCTCATGCTGCCACTACCATTTTGTCACGATCGCTTCGCCATAACCATTTTATAAAAAAGCGCTTCAACGTTATAAGCTCTCAGTTGTCCAGCGACCATCAATTTGTCGCCAAATGTCTCCCGGATTGCGATCCGCTAAAATATCAGGCAAACGATTTTGCCTAACACCATCAAAGCACTTTAACGCAGCAAAACGCTTAATTGCCGCAGGCATACCAACTGCGGTAAATCCTGGATGTCCAGCCGCAGGAAACGGTCCGCCATGATTCATTGCTGGAGAAACAGCAACCCCAGTTGGCATCTTATCATTGAGTATACGTCCAACTTTTTGACGCAAGACAGGCTCAAGCAACTGATAAGCGTCATCGTCACGACCATCACTGTGAGAATAAAAGCAACCAGTTAAGTTACCTTCAAGCTGCTCAATAATCCTGTGTGTTTGAGCTACGGATTTGCTGCGAATAATTAATGAAGCATTACCAAATATTTCAGTTTGGAAAAGTTCACTGGCTTCAATAAATTGTTGCCCCTTAATACTCAGTAATCGGTTTGACTGACAAAAGCGTGGGCTTTCCTCAAGCGAAGCCTGAGTTAACTCGATAGCGCCGCCATCAATCAATGTATTGATATTATTTTGAATATGCTCCGCTGAAACCGGTGACAAGAGTGTACCTACAGCAGCCGATGAAAATTTTTCTGCGATGGTATTGACCAGTTTATCGGCCGATGCATCATCGGGAACAATCAATAATCCAGGTTTAGTGCAAAGTTGTCCAGCAGCCATGACGCAGCTATTGGTAAAATCGTTTGCGATGGTGTCCGCATTTTCAACGACGGCACCAGGCAAAACAATTACCGGATTAATGCTGGATAATTCCAGATAAATCAGTTTTCCCGCTTTTTCAGCTGCATTTTTTAGCGCAAGCCCCGCAGGACGAGAGCCTGTAAATCCGGTAGCCGCAATGCGCGCATCACCAACCAGTTTTAATCCGGAATCATTCGACATTGCATAAATAAGCTGTACCGTAGCTTCTGGCAAACCCACATTTTGAACTGCTTTAAATGCCAATTCCGTCATCAACCGAGTCGTTCCCGGATGCGATGGATGGGCTTTGATAATGACAGGATTTCCGGCAGCTATAGCTGCCGCAAAGTCACCACCTGAAGCGCTGCCAAATGCCAGTGGAAAGTTATTTGGCCCAAATACAGCAACCGGACCAATCGATTGCAACATTGCACGGATATTATTTTTTGAATCGATAATTGGCATCGTCCAATCCGCATTGAGTGCTGCACTGGCAGCCTGACGCAGTTGCGAAGTTGTGCGTGGTAATTCCACATCAGCCAGACGCGGCGTTACCGGCAAACCGGTTTCCAGATTAGCCATTTCAACAATTGACTGACTGTTTGCTTCAATCAAATCGGCATATTCATTTAAAAATTGGGCAATTTGTTGGCGAGTCACCTGTTGCAACTGCTGATAGGCTTCGCTTGCCGCATTTAACACGGCATCACAATCTTGCCAACTCGATACGGGATAGATATCTGACAGGCAATCACCATTGGTTGGGTTAAACGCTTGGAACTGGCTTTCAGCATTGGCTTGACGCCATTGTCCGTCAATTAAAACAGGGCGTAGTGTCATGAGATATTAACTCCCCTCTTAAAAAGTAAGTGCAAAGAAGCATTCAACGTAGTAAAACTTAGCAACGAGCCCTAACAAAATGCAATTTAATCAGAGTGCTCAGTGTAAGAGGTTTGTTACAAACCGCGAATGTGCGAATGCTCCAACTGAGAATGGAAAGAATCCAAAAGACCGAGCACTAAAGGCTCGGACGATTTTCGATTGCTTCACGATATAAACGTTCGACATAAGCACGTTGCTCACCTTTTAGAGGCAAACGTGGCGCTCTTACGCGTTCAGAGCCACGTCCGGCAAGCTGCTCTGCAAACTTAATACACTGTACCAGTGTTGGAATAGTATCAAGACGCAGCAAAGGTAAAAACCAACGCCAGATTTCTCGGGCTTCAGCATATCGACCTTCGCTGGCGAGTTTAAAAATTGCGACCGATTCTTTTGGAAATACGTTAGTTAAGCCCGAGATCCAACCTGTTGCGCCAAGCATTAAACTCTCTAAGGCAATATCATCAACACCACCAAACACAACATAACGATCACCAAATTCACGGAATAATTCAGTAATGCGGCGAGTATCTTCTGTCGCTTCTTTCACCGAAACAATATTTGGCGTTTCAGCCAGTACCTTCATGCCTTCAATTGAAACATCAACACCATATGTAATCGGATTGTTGTAAATCATAATTGGCAAACCGGTTGAAGATGCCACTTGCTGATAATGATAAATCGCTTCATCTTCAGTTGAACGATAAACCATACCGGGTAAAACCATTAATCCATCAATACCAATCTGTTCGGCATCTTTAGCATATTGTTGTGCCAATGCGGTCGTTGTTTCGGCAACACCACTTAACACCGGCACTCGACCATTAACAGTTTTCACCGCAACTTCCATCACTGATCGCTTTTCTTCTGCAGACAAAGAGCAATTTTCACCCACTGTACCGCACACAATAATGCCATGAACGCCATCGTTGATCAGTTCGTCCAACATTCGGCTGTTGCTCTCGTGATCGATAGAAAAATCCTCTTTAAACTGGGTAGTTACTGCGGGATATACGCCTGTCCAATTTACATTCATCTTTTTGCCTCAATAAAAAAAATCTGCTAAATAATACCCATCATCAAAACAATTCCAGTCCGGGCTAAATTTGACGACATAAGATTAACATTATTTTGTATACAATAAAACATATTTTTGTTATTCTTCGTGTCTTGATTGGCTAAAAGACTGAAGTTGTAATCACCACAATCCTTCATACCACTTTAAGCACATGATTTTTTGAATATTTAGATCTATTCATGTGATAAGCGATGTCAGGCATTGTGAATAATAACGGCAATTGGTCAAGTGAGTCGCCTCACCCCCAATACACTATTTTATATAGCGCTATTAGTCGGGTTAACTTGCAACAATTGCTCATAGCGGTCGCTATTTGCAAACTTTAGCAAACTATTAGGTCAAATTTGAAATATTTAAAACTGGAGTATAGCGCTTGTCTAAATTCACTCATGATGTCGTTGTCGTTGGTGCAGGCATTATCGGCACTACCATTGCGGAGCGCTTACAATACGAAGGTAAACGGGTTTTATTAATAGACCGCAGTGCACCAGGCGAAGGTTGTTCAAAAGGCAACGCGGGCCATTTTGCTACCGATGTTATTTTACCGCTAGCCAATTTTAAAACCTTACTACAAGTGCCTAAATTACTCCTCGATCCGCTTGGCCCATTAGCAATCAGCTGGTCATATTTTCCTCGCTTATTGCCTTGGCTGATGCGCTTTGCTTGGGCAGCCATGCCCCATAAAAGTCAGCACTCCATTGATGCTTTAAAACAGTTAAATCGTCCTTCCATAGCAACCTTTGAAACACTCTTAGCCCGAACCGGTCTTACCGACTTGATGAGCCAGCAAGGTGCACTAACCGTTTTTTCTACGGAAAGTGGACGGCGAAAATGTCTGGCACACGCAGCATTAGTTGAACCACATGGAATCAATGTACAAATCTTATCGACTGAGCAGGTCAGCGCATTTGAGCCAGCTTTAAAAAGTTCGATATCTGGCGCACTTTACTTTCCCGATACCGCCCATACGATTAACCCTTTTCGATTGGTCACGGCTTTGTTTGCACAATTTATGGCGCAAGGCGGCAACTTTAAACAAGATAGTGTCATTGGCATTGACGCATCACAGACGCAAGTGACATTAAAAACCACCACAGCGGATATTACTGCAAAAGAAATTATTATTGCTTGTGGCGCCTGGTCGAAAGATTTATTAAAAACAATGGGACATAACGTTCCACTGGAAACAGAGCGAGGCTACCATTTGATGCTGTCAGATCCGCAGGTCAAAATAACCCGTCCTATCACCAGCTTTGAACATTCATTTGTATTAACACCAATGGAGGAAGGTTTGAGATTAGCCGGAACAGTAGAACTCGCCGGATTAAACGCGCCAGCCAATGAGCGACGTGCGCTGCAATTGCTGCAACATGCACAAAATATTCTTACCAATGTTAATAAAAACCATTATTCCACTTGGATGGGACACCGTCCTTCTCTACCAGATTCACTACCTATAATTGGCCGTTCACCAAAAAACTCAAACGTTATTCTGGCATTTGGTCATCAACATTTAGGGTTGACTCAAGCTGCGGTCACCGCGCAAATTATCAGCCAGATTATCCATCAACAGGCACTTTCGATTAATATTGAACCTTACAGTATTAAACGTTTTAGCTAGTTTGTTTGCGTAAATTAATCAGGCGTAAGACGTTTTCTTTTTGATCTCTAATGTGAGTGCGCAGTGCAATTTCCGCCCCCTGAATATCGTCTTCAATTAGTGCGTTAAGAATATCCCGGTGCTCTTGTGCCATGCCTGACTTGACGCAAATATCAACCGAGGCATAGTCAAACAACGCCGTATAAAATTCACCATGACGCTTAAAAAAATCCTGAATATAAAAATTATCACATAAATTAATCCAGTAATCATGCAGTCGGTTATCTATTTGTGAAAGATCGGCATTGTCATTCACAACATTACCATCGCGCATTTTTATCAGCACATTTTTATTCATATAAGGCCGAGCGAGTTGTAACGCTTTTACTTCTAAATTTTCTCTAATTTCTAAATAGTCCTGCATATCTTTTTGACGAAAACTTCTCACTTTCCAGCCACAACGAGGAACATGTTCGATTAACCCGGTACCAGCAAGCCGTGAAAAAACCTGACGAATAATCGTACGCCCGGTAGTATATTTTTTGGCTGTGGCTTCTTCGCGTAAATATTCGCTGTGATTTTCCAGACAAAGTTTAACTATGTCATCGGTAATCTTTTCATCCAGATAAGAAGTGGCTTTTAGCGGCTTGGTAAACTCTGCATTTTCTTCGGGTTGAACATTACCCGATGGAATGACCATTCGTTCCAATCGACCATTGGCTTTACGATTAATAATATTCTCTTCAATTAATTCGTCAATAACCTGACGAATTGGTGTTAAACTGACAGAATAATAGTCTGCAATAGATCCTAATGTTAAACGAAATGGTAGTTTTGAGTAGGTTCTAATTTGATGAGTTAAATCTTGTTTTATTGTATCTGTTACCTTAGTAGTCATAATACCTCTGTCAAATTAAACTTATTAAACGCTGTCCCAATAAATACAAATAGAATGAATAAAAAGTCAAATAAATAAAAATCCGGCTCATCAAAAATGAATTGAATTAAAACACTGAATTAAATTAAAACAATATATCATCCTATGCACTTTACTTTATATGAATTTATCATCTTGAATTTTAATCATTATCATGATTATTAATTATTGCAATTTTTCAGCGCTTACAGATACAATCGCGTACAATATCACAATAACTGAAAATCATAATGAAACCCGATTATATTAAACGAATATTACATATAAGAAAACTGTTAAGCCAGTTATCTTATGATGCGATCATTATATCTAACGTTCAAAACTGTCAATATTTAAGTGGATTTCATAATTCCGATCCCAATGTTGCCTATTTGGTTATTCATCAACAGTCACTACATTTGATTACCGATTATCGCTATGCCGAACAAGCGAGAAATGAATGCGAAAATATTGAGGTGATTGTTAGAGACCGTGACCATGTCACTCTTGGCGAACAATTTAATTTGTTACTTAATGAAATAGGTGCATCAACGGTTGCCTTTGAAAAAGAGTATTTCAGTTATTTTTTATATGAACATATCCAACAATCATTGCAAAATATTCAGTTAAATGGCGTAAAAGGCTGGGTAGAAAAATTACGCATGATTAAAGATGAAACGGAAATCAACAATATCCGTCAAGCCGCAGCCATTGCCGATGAATCATTAGCGCAATTAGTTAAATTCATAAAGCCAGGAATGAGCGAACGAGATGTCAGTCTTGAGCTTGAATATCAAATGCAAAAACAAGGTTCACAAGGACTTTCATTTCCAACTATTTTTCTTTCAGGTGAGCGCACATCATTACCTCACGGTATTCCATCACAACGAAAATTAACCGCTGGCGACTTAATTATTCTCGATTTCGGTGCTGTCATCAATGGCTATCGGTCAGATATGACACGCACCTTTGTGGTCGGCGAGCCCAACGAAAAACAACTTGATGTTTACCAGGCGGTAAAAGATGCTCAGCAAGCGGGTGTTGCCAGTGTCAAAGCCGGTATGCTTGCACAACATCCAGCCAAAATATCAAAACAAATTCTGGATGCCAGTGGATATGGCAAATATCAAGGTGAGGGATTGGGGCATGGCGTCGGTTTAAATTTACATGAACAACCCTTTTTGACCTTAAAAAGTGACATTGTACTTGAAGAAAATATGGTTATAACCATTGAACCGGGTGTCTATATTCCCGGCTGGGGCGGTATCCGTATTGAAGATGATGTTCTGGTAACAGCAACAGGTTGCGAAATCTTAACGCATTCGCCAAAAGAGTTAATCGTCATAGCCTAAAGCCAATAAAATCTGTACCCCGCAAAGTCTTAACTGACTACTCCCGTCTTCTGGTCGATTATCTCAAAATAGCGCATAGCAACCTAGCGCATATCAACTCTTGATGGGAGATAGCGTAGTGTTTACTATCTCAAGTATTGCAAATTTAATACTATAATTTTTCTCAATAATGATGACGTTGTTAGTAACTTAAACGCATTACAGCACTTTTTTCCGGCGTTTTTCTCAACTCTTTTTTTCTATTTGGCATTTTTTTTCTACACTTAGTTTTACACTATCTCAATCATTTAGGCCAAGATGTATCGTTTTTATATTCTGCTGTTGTTGTTTATAGGAACACATCTTGCCGCGGCAAATAGCCAATCGCCTTATCGCGGCTTTAACAAGCACTTTCACCGATACTCTGTCGAGCAGGGATTAAATCAGGTGACGGTAACCGCAATCTATCGTGATCTGGAAGGCTATTTATGGGTCGGAACACAAGGTGGTCTTGCACGTTTTGACGCCAGTCACTTCGCTAACTTTACCAAAAACAGCGAAGGCAAAACTAAAATCAAGAACAACTTTATTTCAGCTATTACCCAATGTTCTCCCAATATAATTTGGGCCGCCAATGTAACCGGACTAGAAAGGCTTGATAAAACCAAAGGAGAGTTTCAGTTTTTTGATATATTCAAAGATCTCGACAATGGATTAATCACAGAATTATTATGCTGGAAAAATTATTTGCTTATTGGTACATCTGGCGCAGGTGTCTTGCTGTTTGACTTAAAGTCAAATCAGCTTCAAGCACAATATAAAAATGCTCGAGAATCTCAAGTCGTCCCAACGATTGATGGATTATCTTTTATGGGGGACAACATTTTAGTTGTCAGTGATAATACCGTCGAAGTCATCCACTATGATAGCGCTAAAAAATCCTTCAATTTTCAGCAGTACTTAACAAATGTAAAAAACAGTTTCGCTATCACTAAATTTGCCACCAATAAAGTGTTCGTTATTAGTCGAGAAGGCGAACTGACTGAAATTTCTAAACTGAAAGATAGCTGGCTATTTAAATCTCTTGATGTTCAATATAATTCAGAGAATGTGATTAATGTGAAAGATATTGAAAGTAACGGTGAAAAAATCATTATTGGGACCAATGATGGACTTTATACCATTCAACGCAGTGATCTTTCAGTTCATTATTCTACTCACCAAGCCAATGAGCCTCGCAGCCTATCTGACAATAACATCAGAACATTACATTTAGATAAAGACAATAGCGTTTGGGTAGGAACGCAATCACATGGATTTAATCGCAGCTCAATAAGTCCAAGTATTTTTTATCATTTTTCTAAAAGCCTGACCAATGATATTTCAGGTCCACTCTTAGATGTCAGAAGCTTTTTATTCGATGGTGATTTAGAGTTAATTGCAACTGAAAACGGCATGTTTTATCGCCTGCCTAACATGACCTTTTTTTCAAAAATAGATACGCTTTATCCGCAACTCAAATTTTTTGACAATATTTTAGTGACGAGTTTATCCAAAGGTCGTGATGGACATTATTTTATTGCCACACGTGGCTTTGGTTTATATCACTTTAATATTGACACAAAAGCGCTGACTCGCATTAACGGTGATAAAGATCTGGGAAATGTTAACTTTTTAAATTTTGGTTTTTTAAGTTCACAAGGTACACATTGGTTTTCAGCACAAAAAAAGGGTTTAATCTATTTTGATGAGACTCAAAAAAAGCTGGTTTCACCCAACTTAAAACTGACTAAAATGGCAAGAAGTTTTAGTCATGTTATTGAAGATAAAGAAGGGATTTTATGGGCCGGCACAATCGGTGCGGGCCTGATTCGCTATAACCCTAAAAATAATGAAATGACCCAGTACCTTCCCGAAAAAAATAATCCACAAAGCCTTGGTGATGAAGTCATTCATATGTTAACTATTGATTCAAATAATCGAATCTGGGTTTGCACACTCAATGGTGTTAGTATTTTAAATAAAGAAAGAACTGGTTTTATTAATATCAGTAAACCACAAGGACTTGCCAATATTAGTGTCTGGAACATTATTTACGATGGCATCGATAGTGTATGGATGGGACATAGCCAGGGTATTTCGAGAATCGATGAAAAAACACTGCATGTTGATAATTATTCAATTCATGAAGGATTACAAGGACTGGAGTATAACTTTGGCGCCATTAGTCAATCTCCATCTGGTTATATCTATATTGGCGGAACAAAGGGCTTTAATATAGTAGATAATTCTCGCAAAAACATTACTCACCAGCTTAACAATCAAATCTCAATTAGTCAGTTCAGTGTCTTAAAACATAAAAAGGATAATGCCGGCATTATGAAGCCTGACTACTTTTTTACAGATAAAGCACTCAACCTTAGTTATGCAGAAAATACATTTTCATTTCAACTGACTAATCTCGACTTTTATAGTTCTCTGAAAGGAAAGTTTGAATATAGATTAACAGGCTTTATTGATAATTGGATAGAAATGCCAGACGAAACCCGAACCGCCACTTTTATGAATATTGATGATGGCTATTATGAATTCCAGGCTCGAACAGCAACGGGCACCAAGAACAGTCCAATCTTTACATTGCCAATAACGGTTAACGCAATCTGGTGGCAATCCCAACCTATGCTCATTATTTATTGGCTAATCTTTTTTTCAGTGATTATCAGTTGGTTTTATCAGCGATACCGACGGTTTACTGATTTGGAAAAAGCACATCGCTCAACCAGTAGAACAAAAGAGCAATTGCGCTTAAGTCTCTGGGGCTCGGGGGATGAATTATGGGATTGGGATTTTATTGCCAACGAAGTCACACACAGTGGTGAATGTAATTGGATTGATTACCAAGGGTTAAAAGAAACGTTTTCCATTGCCGATATCAAACAGATTATTCATCCTGATGATTACCGTCCGTTTATCGACTCGATTAAATATCATCTCAAAGAATCTATTGATACATTTGATGAAATGATGCGAGTAAGGCACATTAACGGCAACTGGCTCTGGTGCGAATGTAAAGGCAAGGTGGTAGAAAAAGACCAACACGGTAATATATTAAGAATTTGCGGCACAATTAAAGATATTAACGAATTGAAGCAACAAAAAGAAAATTTAGCCAAACTCAACTTAACACTAGAGCAACACGTCGAGGAAAGAACCAAAGAGCTCAAACAGCGTAATCAGGAGTTGGAAAATGCGATTACCATTATTGATCAAACTCAAAAGCAGTTAATCGAGTCAGAAAAACTTGCTTCACTAGGCAGTCTGGTTGCAGGAATATCCCATGAAGTTAACACCCCATTAGGCGTGTCATTGACGGCTGCCACATCACTGCAATATGAAGCCCAAAAAGTTATAAAAAAAGTCGAAGCTAATCAACTGACCCGTACCGACTTTAATGATTTTTTAAAGCACAGTAGTGATTCCGTTGACATTATTTATAATAACTTACAAAAGGCCAGTCAGTTAATTCGCAGTTTTAAGCAAGTTGCTGTAGATCAAACTTCTGACCTTGCAGAAAACTTTCATATCAAATCGTTTTTAGAAACACTCAATATCAGCCTCTCTCCCATTTATAAGCGACATACTGTAAATGTTAAGTTAGAGGTAAAAACCCAATGTAATATTAAAACTTATCCAGGTGCGCTAAGCCAAATTATTACAAACCTGATTATTAACAGTTTAACCCATGCATTTGAGGAACAAAACGATGCTCAAATTCATATTATTGCCGATACCACTGAAAATAATCTCCTCATTATCATTGAAGATAACGGCATAGGCATTCCGCCTAATATCCGAAGTAAGATATTTGCCCCCTTTTTTACAACAAAAAGAGGTAAAGGTGGTAGTGGTTTAGGCCTAAATATTGTCTATACTTTAGTAGTAAACAAATTAAAAGGGGCTATCACTTTTGAACCGGTTCAACCCCAGGGTGCCAGGTTCATTATACAACTCCCTTTAGATGTAACCTATTTCAGGTGAAAAGAATGAATGATGAATTGATTTTTGCAGAAGAACCCATCAAAGGCCATGCAACACAAAGTCGATTATTCGAAAAATTTAAGGTAATGATTGTCGATGATGAGCCCGAAGTTCATGCGGTCACTGAACTATCGTTAAGTGGATTTAAGTTCAAAGGCAGAGAAATTGACTTTATTAATGCCTACTCAGCCAATGATGCCAAGTCACTACTGTCAGAACATACCGATATAGCCGTTATTTTGCTTGATGTTGTCATGGAAACAGAACATGCCGGACTCGATTTAGTCAGTTATATCCGTAAAGATATGCAATATAGTGCAGTCAGAATTATTTTGCGTACAGGTCAACCCGGCCAGGCACCAGAAAGAGAAGTCATCGAAAACTTTGATATTAATGATTATAAATGTAAAACCGAGCTCACTTCTCAAAAGTTATTTACGTTAATGCACGCTAGCTTACGCTCATACACCGATATTATGTCATTAGAGCAATCCAAAATAGGTTTACGAAAAGTTATTGATGCTTCTCGCGGAATATTTGATAAACATGCATTTGATTCATTTATATCTGGAACAATTACCCAGGTTGCTTACCTGCTCGACTTAGATGAAGCATTTATTGTTTCTGATGAAACTCATATTTTTCGTATTGAAGATAGCAAACTCGACAAGTTTTACTTTGTTGATCAATTGGGACAAATTTCGAATGTTTGTCTGGATGAGTTATCGAGTGATGTTCAGCAAAGTGTCTCGCAGGCAATTAAAACCAAAGGCAATATCTTTACGGATAATTCGGTGTTGATCTACTGTGAGAATCGTTATTACATTACAATGTTTTACTTTAAACCTTCACGACGTCTTAGCTCGGTCGATGAAGAACTATTGAACATATTTACAGAAAATATTATTGTTGCGCTTGAAAATATTCGATTAGAAGAAATCATCAAAGAAAATCAAAAAGAAATTATATATCGATTGGGCGAAGTTGTTGAAAATCGTTCGAAAGAAACCGGTAATCATGTAAAACGCGTTGCACTATATAGTGAATTACTGGCAAAGCTTTATCCGCTCGATAGTGAACAGATTGAAATTATTAAACTTGCCTCACCGTTGCATGATATTGGAAAAATAGCGATACCTGATTCCATTTTGCATAAGTCAGACAAGCTCGATATTATGGAATGGGATGTGATGAAATCCCATGCCGAGCGCGGTGGTGATATGCTAGAAGGCAGCGATTTAATATTACTGCAAGCCGGTGCAATTATCGCCAGTCATCATCATGAAAAATGGGATGGTACAGGTTACCCTGAAGGACTCGCGGGTGAAAACATTCATATTTTTGGACGAATTACTGCACTAGCTGATGTGTTTGATGCACTAGGAAGCAATCGGTGCTACAAAGATGCATGGCCCGATGAGAAAATTCTAACCTTTATCAAAAGTGAAAGAGGTAAGCATTTTGAACCTAAATTAGTCGATATTATGCTAGACAATATTGAGCACTTTTTCAAAATTAGAGACTCATTGCCCGATACCCCTGGGTGTGAGCACTAAAACTCATTTTATTAGGTATTATGAATCTGTGTTAGTTACCCTTTGGGTTTATACTTTCATTGTGTAATTACGAAAACAACTGACTGTCGGTGTATAAAAATCTGTATGACTTTTAACTTATGACTTATGACTTATAACTTATGACTTATAACTTATAACTTATAAGAGTGTATCTTACGCAAAGGTTAACTTTTAACAACACCTATCCAAATGTTCCATCAGTAAAAGAGATGAATATTTATTCCCGAAAGCCACAAATGATTGTTACAATAGTCGGTTGTAATCTGTCCAATCACTTCGCTCAAAAATACGCTGGAAACATAATATGCCATTACAATCTCTGCGCCTTAAAAAAAATGAAGAAAAACGTCTTAAAAATGGTCATTTATGGATCTATAGCAACGAGGTCGATACTCAGCAAACACCATTAAAGCAGTTTTCAATCGGTGAGCTGGTTAATGTAGAAGCCTCTACAGGAAAATATTTAGGTACTGCGTACATTAACCCGAATAATTTACTATGTGGTCGGTTGATCAATCGTAATCCACAAATCGCTATTGATCGATCTTTTTTTGTTCATCGACTGAATATTGCTTTATCGCTGCGTCAAAGACTTTTTACCCAACCATTTTATCGTGCCGTTTATGGAGAAAGTGACGGTCTGCCAGGTTTGATTGTAGATCGATTCGGAGAGCACCTGGCTATTCAAATTACCACAGCAGGTATGGAATTATTAAAGTCAGCAATTATTGATGCATTACTTAAGGTGTTTTCTCCAACATCAATATTAATTCGTAATGATACTCGAGCTAGACAAGCAGAAAACTTATCCGATGTAGTTGAACAGGCACACGGTATAACGCCACAAACATTAACAATCACAGAAAATAATACTCAGTTTATTATTCATCCATTTAGTGGGCAAAAAACAGGTTGGTTTTTTGATCATCGCGTTTCCCGCCAGCAAATAGCCCGTTATACCGAAGGTAAACGAGTACTCGATGTTTTTAGTTATATTGGTGCATTTGGTCTGCAAATGGCAAATCATGGTGCCAGCGAAGTCTGGTGTATTGATGTTTCTGGCAAAGCACTAGATGAACTACAAGTGAATGCCCAGCACAATAAAGTTGCCGATAAAGTAACTTGTATTGAAGGTGATGCCTTTTCCGCAATGACGGAACTAAAACAGCAAAATGAAAAATTTGATCTGGTCATTGTTGATCCCCCTGCTTTTATTAAAAAACGAAAAGATCATCGAGCAGGTTTAAAGGCCTATCAAAAAATTAACGAAGCAGCAATGCGACTACTGAGTAAAGATGGCATTTTACTTTCTGCCTCCTGTTCAATGCATTTGAAAACCAGCGAACTACAAGATTGTCTTAGAGCGGGCAGCCGACATTTAGATAAAACATTACAGATTATAGAGCAATGTCACCAGGGACCAGATCACCCAATCCACCCTGCAATCGAAGAAACTCGATACATAAAAGGTTTTATCAGTCGAGTGTTAACCAATCGTTAATTGAATTATATAGATAGCCGATTTGATAGAGCATTCAGTCAAATCGGTCATACCGGTCGCTCGGGTGATATGAATAATTGAGCGATAGAGACTTAAATCACTTCAGCAATAAATCAGTTTAGCTATCGATTAAATCAACCGGCTTATCTTGCAGAAAGTCGCAGATATAATTGCCAAAGCGATCAATCTCGACTAAAAAGGCATCATGTCCATATTGTGATTGATGGGTAATGAAATAGCTGTCAACATCAGCATCCTGTAAACAGGCAAACAACTCTCGTTGTTGTTGTGGAGTAAATAAGATGTCAAACTCTTCGGAGATCACCACCACTTTAGCAGTGATTTTTTCAAATGCAGCGCGGGTTGATGGATAGCTTTTAGTAACATCAAAATGATCCATAGCTGTAGTAATCGTCAAATAACTATTTGCATCGAAGGTTTTGACAAACTTTTGAGCGTTGTAATCCATATATCGAGTAATTTCCATATCTTCTGTATCAGAATTTAAATGGCTATTAAATCGACGATTCCATTCTGCTGAATTACGATAGCTGAATAACCCTAACTTTCGTGCCAGCTTAAAGCCTTCAAGCGATTCGTTCGACTGATAGTCACCATGATTCCAGGCGGGATCAATGCGAATAGCCGACTGCTGAATGTTACGATTAGCAATATTGGCGGGATAAGCTTTATAAGCGGTACAGCTGAGCATCACTCTTTCAACCGAATCGGGGTACTCGATTGCCCAGGTTAGCGACAGCATAGCGCCCATCGAATTACCGATTATCGCGTATAACTGCGCTATTTGCAGATAATCCAAAAGCTGTTTTTGACTATTTACCATATCCCCAATAGTAATTTCGGGAAACTGTGCATTATAACGCCGCTCTGTCTGTGGGTTGATGTTTACAGGACCTGAAGAGCCGAAACAACTCCCCAAGTTATTGATACAAATAACAAAATATTCATTACTGTTGATCGGCTTTGCCTCTCCGACCATATCATTCCACCACCCTTTTTTGGTATTTTGTGGTGTTTTACTCACATGCGCTCCGACAGACAGCGCATGATGGACGACAATCACATTATCTTTTTGCGGACTAAGTTCTCCCCAGGTTTCGTAGACAAGCTCAAGTGAAGGCAGGGACTCTCCTGACTCCAATAAAAAAGGCTCATTTGATTGATACAGCCAGCTACCATCTGGCCGTTGCGTAATTTGTTGAGACATAACTCTAGCTTAATCGCGATAACCCATAAATAAAATTTAACTGTAAACTAATTTGATTACTCAGACCTAACAATTATTTTAAAATTACTTTACAGCATAACCCGTCAGGTAGGAATTATACGCACTTTCATCAGTAAATTTGAACTATTTACCGTATTTGTTAAAACTATTTTCACAATGCTCGACTAGGCCACATTAATCAACCTAGAGGCCAATAATATTAAACGTGAATTTGTTTGATTAAATTCTCTGCGGCGAATAAAACACTTATTATCCTTAAAATTTTTCTGTGATTATTCTCCACATAAAAAAAGGTAAACGATTATTTTAACAACTTAAGGAATTTTTAAGAGCAACTCAGCGCAATGGAGGCAGAATAAAACAAAGTTCATCTGTCGACTTAAATGAAGAATGTGACATTTCAGTGAAAAACTGATAAAAAACCGGAGCAAATCCATTAGAGTTAGATAAGCTCCGGTATTAAATTGATTAATAATCTATTGTGATTAAAGTCAAATATTTATTGTCAAACATTTAATGCTAAATACTTCACGCTACGATTGAGTACCAAACTTCGCAACTCATAACAACTGACGCAAAATAATTAACTCCAAACACAAAATAACTATTGAATAACTAAGTAGAAAGTTGAGCGACCTCGCAGTACACGCAACAGAATTTTTTCGTCATCCAGCTTAAGTGCACGATTGAAATCACGCATATTTTTAACTCGGCGTTTATTCACTCCAACAATAACATCGCCTTCTCGTAATCCGCTATAAGCAGGGTAAGAGTTTCGATCAAGCTCAGTTAATACAACGCCATCACCCTCTTCACTATCAGCAAAGCGCGCCCCATCAAGTAATTTATGTAAACTACCACTGCGGCTTACTGCACCAACAGGTTCACCAATTTTAACTTTGAGTGATTTAACTTTACCTTCACGAATGAAAGTGACTTTGACTTTGTCGCCAATTTTTCGATGACCGATCTGACTACGTAGTTTTCCAGTTGATATGGTTTTTTCATCGTCAATGGCAATGATTATATCATCAGCTTTTAAACCTGCTTCATCGGCAGAAGACCCATCACGAACATTTGTAACCAAAACTCCCTGCTGTCCATTTTCCAAACCAAAAGCAATTTGTAAATCAACATCAATATTTTGAATACCAATACCTAACTGGCCACGTCTTACTTCACCATTATCAATAATTTGCTCAACACTTGATTTGACCATCGCCATTGGAATGGCAAATCCAATACCAACATTGCCACCAGCAGGGGCAATAATTGCCGTATTAATACCAATCAACTGACCATACAGATTAACCAGCGCACCACCAGAGTTACCAGGATTGATTGAAGCATCGGTCTGAATAAAGTTTTCATAGCCTTCAATACCAAGACCTGTTCTATCTAGTGCACTGACAATACCTGTAGTAACCGTTTGCCCTAAACCAAACGGATTACCGATCGCAACAACAAAGTCTCCAACTTCAAGTTTTTCTGAATCACCCAGTTTTACCGCCGTTAGATTTTTGGCTTTTATTTTTAACACCGCAACATCTAACTCCGGATCATTACCTAAAACTTCAGCCGTAAAATGTCGTCCATCGATTAACGAAACACGTACTTCATCTGAATTTTTAATCACATGATGATTGGTTACAACAATACCTTCTTCAGCATCAATAATTACTCCTGAGCCTGCACCACGCAGCATTTTTTGTGGTTTGCGATTTTCTTGGGGTTGATCGGGAATGTTAAAAAAACGTCGAAAAAATGGATCGTTGAGTAAAGGGTTATTGTACTGTTGCCTTTCAGAAAAAGTGGCAATATTAACCACCGCAGGATTAACTCCCTTTAGCATTTTAGAAAGAGAAGGCAATGGTTTACCTTCTGGATCAACTTGTGGCAATGATGCCTGCAAATTTATCGATTGCAGCAAAAGTGCCAGCAGTATAGAAAGTCGACATAAAGTTTTCACTGATAACTCTCCCGTAAATTTTGTTACAAAGACTGAATTAGGTTGTTGATAGTTAAATCATCAATATTGTGATCATGCGTCAAAGATTCAACCCCTGTAACTTGCAATAAGTCACATTTTATACAGTGAATTTGTACAGTCGAATTTTTAAAACGCTGCGAATAAATTAAACGAGTATTCCCGCTCATCAATCAATTAAGGATCACACAATATTTTTAGCAAATCAGCATTTTCAATGTGTAAAATTGATTACAATTTGTACGTAGGAATACGTTTTAATTCATATTAACTTGCCGAAATTAGACCATGTATTTTCGAATGGTTCAGTAGCACTCAGCGATTTAAGTATTACAATATGTAACAAAAGACAAACGAGAAATTTAAGCGATAAGCAGGTAAGTTTTCAGCACGACAACCCAGCGCAACAACTCAAAGATGAATATTACTTTAATTCATAGCGACATTCAGACGAATCCAGTATTTTTTTGAGCTCAGCAATCACTTCGTCTTTACGTTCCTGACTGACAATATTGCCATCTTCTCTAAAGGTATTAAAAGATCTGATACCATTTTCAACTTTGATTTGAGTAAGCGCCTCATAATCTTTCTTAACCTTTTGGCACCTGGTTAACTCGGGTTTACCTGATTTTGAAGTAGGCGTGGGCGGCGGTGCATTTTGTGCCTGAGAAGAGCTAATTAAATGATTCGTTTGACAGGCTTGCCAGGCAGCACTATTCATTTGGAATTGAGCACAAGCAGCTTGGCCGGCATTAGCCCGTTGATTGCTGAACTGATTTGAAATAGACTGGCTTGACGAATCAGCACGCGTATCTATTGATAATTCCTGAGTATCTTTTTGTTTTGCCTTGGGAAATGGCTTGTCGCTGTAATGGACTTTTCCATTTTCATCAACCCATTTATAAATTTTAGCCATTGCGTTTTGGGTCAGCATAACAGCCATAATTGACGCGGCTACTAGTATCCACCTTTTTATTTGATTGAAACCACTCATTCCTTATTCTCCATAAATATTAGTCCAGAATAAATAACCTTAATTCCGGGCTGTTTGACTTGGTTTTCCTGTTAGCCTATCCCAGCTTATCGATATTCCTAATTAATGATTACCCAGAACAATTAGTCGTCGCTGAACGGCCAGGCTAATATTGTCGATTTTTACAGTTTTTGCAATATTAATATTCTTGCAATTTTCCAGTAGCTTGATTTGACCGCTTGACGGACTTTTACATCTCCCTTAATATATTTGATATCGAATCTACCTACCAGTAGATACATTAAAATACGATATTCAGGAATTTACCAATGAAAATTTACGAGTTCAAAGCCTTTCCTCACCCTCGCCGCGTGAGAATGTTTTTGGCAGAAAAAAATATTGATGTCGCCTTTGAACAAATCAATGTTCCCGCAGGTGAACATCGCACCGAAGCTTATCTAGCCAAAAATCCTTCTGCAGCGGTTCCACTGTTAGAACTTGATAATGGCAATTTCATCAGTGAGACTGTCGCAATTTGCCGATATTTTGAGGCGCTTCAACCCGAACCTGCACTGATGGGTACAACTCCCGAAGAACAGGCAACAATTGAAATGTGGCAAAGAAAAATGGATAACTCACTGATGATAACAGTTAGCCATTATTTTCATCATGCCACAGAGGGATTGGGCGAGTTGGAAATTTATCAAAATCACAATTGGGGTGAGCAAAACAAAGCTTGGGCAAACAAAGGACTCGAACAACTTAATCAGCAATTGCAAACCAACTCTTTTGTTGCTGGCAACTCATTTTCAATTGCCGACATTACCGCATTATGCGCAGTAGACTTTGCTCTTTATCTGAATTTATTCAGTTTGTCAGCTTTTCCAGCAATTGATCGCTGGTATCAGGCCGTCAACCAACGTCCTAGCGCTTCAGCTTAATATCTACCAGATAAATATGCATCGCTAACACGATGCACTAAAATATTATTTAATAAAATCCGATTAATCACTAATTTTAAATACAATGTTCAAGGCTTAACTTTACAATAAAATGGCAACAGGAAAAATTATGCGACTGAATGCGGACTTTAATCAAAGGGTGGTGATTAAACCTGACAATTACCAATGGGTACAATCACCAATGCCAGGAGTTGAGCGGATGATGCTGGATCGCGTCGGTGGTGAAGTAGCGCGTGCAACCAGCTTGGTTCGTTATGCGCCCAATAGCCAATTTACTCAACATAGTCATGGCGGCGGAGAAGAGTTTTTGGTACTTGCCGGTATTTTTTCTGATGAGCACGGTGACTATCCCGAAGGAACTTATGTGCGTAATCCTATTGGTACATCGCATACCCCTCAAATAGGTGAACATGGCGCAACAATCCTGGTAAAACTTCACCAGTTTTCGCAACAAGATACCCAACAAAAACAAATTAATATTCACCAAAGTCATTGGCAGCCGGGATTAGTCGAAGGACTAAGCGTATTATCACTTCATCAATTTGAGAATGAGCATGTTGCAATGGTTAAATGGCAACCAAATACTCAATTTCAATTTCATCAACATTGGGGAGGCGAAGAAATCTTTGTATTAAGTGGGCATTTTTTTGATGAGCACGGCGACTATCCAGCAGGAACCTGGATTCGAAATCCTCACCTAAGCACACATCATCCATTTACAAAAGAACAAGGGGCGACTATCATTGTTAAAACTGGGCATTTATTATCGGCAAAACAATCAGACAGTTAACAGGAAATATGCATGAGTACTGCCAAAGAAATTCTGGCAATTGCACAAAACTTTATTCAAACCAGTGGCTATAATTCTTTTAGTTACAAAGATATCAGTGAAAAACTTGGTATTAAAACTTCCAGTATTCATTATCACTTTCCTAAAAAAGCTGACTTAGGCTGTGCTGTTATTCGCCAATATACTGAATCCTATGATTCTTTTCGACAATCAGTTAATGAATCAACTTGCGATCCGCTAGAGCGCTTTGAGCAATATCTTCAACCTTATTTAGAGACCGATAAAACACAAACTAAAATATGTTTATGTGCTGCACTAAGTGGTGAATTTATCAGTCTCCCCGAATCGATGCAGCATGAGGTCATTAACTTTTTTAATTTTCATGAAGACTGGCTAACTGAACTGGTTGATCAATTAAAGCAGGCTAATTTAATTCAAACCGAAGATTCATCAAACGTTATCGCTCAATATATCTCCAGCACTTTACAAGGAGCCTTGCTGATTGCTCGCTCAAAAAAAGAAAGCGTTTATTTTAAAAATATTGTTAGAATGCTTAAGCACAATCTATCACTTAACACCGTGCTTTCATAATGAAAACCGATCGGTCCCAAGTTAGAATAGGTATCCTTTTTTTGTAGCATATAGATGCCCAAAAACAAAATAAGTCCCATCAAAATGACGAGTAATCGATAAATTCTTTTCATAATCAAATATTGTTTAGCTTAGTTTTTAAAGCCGCCCACTACGCTTTATTTCGAAATATTGGTTGACCATATTAATCGCCAGCTGTCCAGGCACACTATCGATAGCAACAATACCATCATGAATCAGAGTTTGATGTAATTTTTCTCTTTGTGCCAGGTAAATCGAAGTCTGAGCATAGCGAAACGCATCATTTAATTGCAGTACAGGCTCTTCAAGGACATCCATTAATACCTGTTCACGCATATTAGCCAGCATCACCAGATGATGTTTTTTTAAGGTATTTACCGCAGTTTTTAACTCCAGTTCATCTTCAACGCGTGCATTAGAAATAATCACTACCAGTGAACGCTTCTTAAATTGCTGACTAAGCGATTGCGCAACAGCAACTAAATCAGATGCATGATGAGTCGGATGTAATCCATAAACATTATTTAACAAGGCATTAATTGTTGAGCTGCCTTTTTTAGGGAGTATAAAAGAGTCATCTCCACCAAAAATTTTTAACCCCACAGCATCCCCCTGACGCAATGCAATTGAGGCAACCAATAACATCGCATTTAGCGCTTGATCAAAGTGAGATAGTTCGCCATCTCGAGCACGCATTCGACGGCCAGAATCCAGCAAAAAAATAATATTTTGATCGCGCTCTTGCTGATAGTCTTTAGAAATTAATTTATGTAAACGAGACGTTGCACGCCAGTCAATTTGACGCAAGTTATCACCCATACGGTATTCACGTAACTGATGAAACTCTAAACCATCACCACGCAACTGTCTTTGCCTGATTCCCATCAGCTGCGTTTTTTGTTCTGTTGCAAGTAGAATATAATTCAAAATAGAACGGTAGTTAGGATAAATTTTCGAGTGAGTTTTACAGTCAAGATAAACTCGTCGGGTTAACAACCCAAAATCAGAAGTCACCCATAGTTCGCAACGGTTAATGATTAAATCCCCACGCTCAATTGCTTTAAGTTGATAACGAACAACCGTATATTGTTGGTGATCAATTTTTATTTTAGCGGGTAGATTTTTAACAATGCAAATATCGGGTGTATGTTCAAAAACCTGGACAGAGAGCGCTTTCCCACTCTGATTATTTACGGTTAAAGCAACATCAGAAAAACAATTAACCGGCAAAGTTGCAGCAATTTCCCGGGTAACATTAACACCTTTCAGATTGCGCAACGAAACAGCCGCCCAAACAAATAAAGCAACTAATATAATAGACCAGATAAACCAAGTCTCACCAATCCATGCTACAGATTGGCTATCACGTATTTGATACAAATACATTCGATATAAGCCATCAAAAATGGCTATCAATAACCCGATAGATAATAAAAAATATCCTCGTTTAGTCATTTTCATAGCGATTTATTCAGTTCAATAGGCTAGTCAAAGGTTATAATAAGAGGCTAAATACGCGGCGCTGAAACTTGCGTTAAAATATCATCTACAACCTGTGTAATGCTCACACCTTCTATTTCCAATTCAGCAGACAATACAATTCGATGTCTTAATACTGGTAGTGTGACCGTTTTAATTTCGTCAGGTGTGACCCAGTCAATACCGCGTACTAATGCTAATGCCCGGGCAGCCCGAATGATTCCAATAGATGCTCGAGGGCTCGCGCCCATTTGGATACCTGGCCATTGACGTGTTGCGGTAACAATTCTAACCACATAATCGAACAACACATCATCTACCGTAATTTCTGCTGCCTGGTTTTGCAAATCAATAATGCTTTGCGCGTCGGTTACCGCACTTATTTCATCTAACAATATTGAATCATCAATTTGTCCAGTAGTGATTAATTTTACCAGCGAGATTTCATCCTCAACTGATGGATAGTCCATATGGATGTTCATTAAAAATCTATCCAGCTCAGCTTCTGGTAGCGGATAGGTACCTTCCTGCTCCAAGGGATTTTGTGTTGCTAATACCATAAATGGCGAGTTGACCGCATAAGACTTACCTTCAATGGTAATCTTTTTTTCCTGCATGACTTCAAGCAAAGCTGACTGAGTTTTAGCCGGAGCTCGATTGATTTCATCGGCTAATAATAAATGAGTAAAAGCAGGTCCTTTACGAATTCGAAAAGTCTCCGTCTTTGGATCAAACATCGCATGTCCAGTCACATCACTTGGCATTAAGTCGGGAGTAAACTGAATACGAGAAAAACCACCCGAAAAGCTTTTCGCTATTGCGCGCACTAGCAGGGTTTTGCCCAATCCGGGAACCCCTTCAATTAACAAATGACCACCAGCAACCAGACAAGTTAAAGCCATCTCAACAATTTCCTGCTGACCAATTAAAGCGCGATTAATATTGTCCATCAATACTTGAATCAATGTTCTCTCAGGCACCGCACTCTGCGCTTCAGTTTGTTCGGCTGTTTGCTGAGCATTAGGTAAATCAGAATTTATTTCATTCATAGGTGTTTCCTTATTTCTTGTATCAACTTGACCAGCTCAACAAAGGAATCTTGATTGAGTTCGGCAGGCTCCCACAAGGTTTGTAGCTTCTTTTTGTCTATTTGCGTTAGTTCAGCAACTTTTTCCAGTCGTTTATCTAAACTCAGTTGAAAATATCCATAGACCCGTTGCGCCATATTTTTGTCAATTAATTCTCGTAGCACTTGAATTTGTTGGAGTCCTTGATCTTGTCGAAAACTAAACTCACCCGCTGCTCGAATATGTTGCATGATTTCACGGTGAGAAGGCTCGGCGTCGTTATTTAACTTTCCTTGACGCCACATATTACTCAATAAAAATGCGATGAATAATACGGCACAACTTATCACAATATATGAGGCTTTTTGCCATGCCAATACCAGTAGAGAAGGCTGAATCGGATTAAATACCAACCATACTTTTGGCGAACTTCCGATAAGTTGTAATAAAAACATCGCATGATCATGTTTATTAATCCGGTCATTTTCCCACACGGAAAAATCAGTCAGCACAGAAATCATTCCCGACTTTATCTCATACTGAACTAATTGGTCGGCAAAATCAGTACCACCAACAAAACTGGCATTGCCACTAATATCTTCAATATAACCGTTAGCATAAAAATGGATTTCTGTCTGTTCTTCATATCCTTGAAAAACTAGTCGAGACACGCCATGTTCATCGCTGTAAACTCGATGATCAAAGTCCATTTCATAAAAACGTAACCCTAAGCTATCTAAAAATTTGTCTCGACTACTTTCGAATTCAAACTCAAAATATTCAGTTGCCAGCAATATCAAATGACCACCTTGCTGTACCCATTGCATTAAAATATCGCGACTTTGCTCGGTTAAACCAACTCTTGAACTGCTTATTAACAGCGTATCAAACTGACCGGGATTACGCGATAAAAATGAAAAGTCCTGTAAAGTCTCAAACTCAATACGCTTTTGTTTTAACAAAAGTTGAGCAGCTAAAAATGGGTTTTGTCTGGCCTCTTGGCTCGCGCCAATATTTTCTTGATAGGCAACCCTATCAAACGTATTAAAAAACCAACTTGCTAATAAAAATATCAATATTGAAAATATCAAAATAACCCAAGTTACCTTGGAAATATTAATCAACCGGTTCACTCACTATCCCTCTGCGCAGCCACTACAAAGATATCTGGCCATTTTTTACAATAGTCTTTAACAGTTGACATAGAGGCTGTTCGATGAGCATAAGCCAGTTTACGCCAAATTTCAGTTAGCCCTTGAGTAAAATCAAATGCAGCTTGCCCTTCAATATTTTTTTCAATTTGATTATTTTGTGTCGTTCGCTCTATTTTCTGCAAACATTCCAGTTCGGTATCCCCCTCACAAATGACAACCCGAGAGTTATCCATATACCAAACAAGCGTCGCCCGATATAATAAACTCACCGATTCACGTATTTGATTATCATCAAGTAGTTTTAACGCTTCTAACCAAGGTCGCTCGGGAATTGATTCAGGCGATAGATTTAACCCAAACAATTGTGAAGGTTTACTTTGATGCGGTTGCGAAATTCCTTTGACACCAACCAGAATATGCCGATATTTACTGATTAAGAATATCACCAGCAGGGCTAATAAAACCCATAACACAAACTCAAAAAAGATTGAAATAATATAACCTAAAAAGTTCCAAAGTGATTGAACGCCACTGTTATCACGAACGCTTGAATTTTTGCTTTTAGCCGTTAGTGGCTCTCGCCTCTCAATACGGTACTTAATAACTTTTTGGTTAAATTCTTCGCCCGTAACTATTTTATCTATCGACTGCTTAATTTGATTATGCGAGTATCCAGTCAACACTTGATTATTTAAAGAGGGCTCTGAAACCGATGCATTAGACTCAGTATATTCATTCGGCAGACTTTGCTCAGACTGACTTTGCTCAGACTGACTTAACTGAAGTTGACGTTGTTGCTGTTCAGCAGCAGATAAATTATTCGTTGTGCGCGCCATCAGTCGATCACTTTGGATCGCACTTACCAAACAAACTATCCCCAGTAGCAATCCGGCCAAACGAGTTGTTCCTTTACTATGCTGTGATTGAAAACCATTAACAGAATTCAAGTTTTCATTCGGTTTATTTACTGCGGGTTCCATGAAATGCTGCGGGTCGTCTCCGTTTAATAGCGATAGTCGTTTTGCTAATCGTTTAAAAGCCAACTCGACATCCCAAGCTTCGAGGCAAGTACGCTGATTTAAATATAAAGCAAAACCACAGGCTGTATAAAAAGGAGCTACTAGCGATACAGAAATGTAAATTAAACCATTCAGCAATAGGTTAATTCCATAAGAGTCCTCTAGCAGTAAAATGAATCCATAAATATTGTCGACTGGCATCAATTGCTGGGGAATCAAAAAATAGGCAAGCACTATAAAGCCAATATAAAAAACAGACTCCAATCCAATAAACATCAAAGTCAGCCAAACTGCAGCACTTGATCCTGACGAATGTAATACTCGCAATCGTTGACTGCGCTTTTGACCATTCAGATATTCAAGCTGAATAATAGGCAGATCTAAAGACCGAGTAAAACTCATTCGTCGCCAAGTTAAGCTGGCAAACCATTGAATTTTAGCCAGTGAAAAAAAACTTTTAACACATTGCCAAACGGAGAGTTTTTCACCGAATAACTGACGACTTAAAAAGTGTAGCATTGGTCTTTCCCATAAAGGTTTCAACCACCAAAAAATAAAATAAACGAGCCAGCCATGTTCGGCCCATAGCAATGACGCAACAAAAAAAACGGGTAAAGTAACCAACATCCAAATTCGATAAAGTTGCCAGGCATTTTGCTGAACTAGTGCAACACCTAAGTCGATGGCTTCCCAGTTTTTACGAGGTCTGACGGTAACCGTCATCTTCTCTAGATCCATCGCTTATCCTCTTCCTCGACCGGCAAAGGTAAAATACAGCAATATAAATAACCACCCAGCAATCCCAACCAGATATTTTGTCTGACTTGGAATACCAGTGGTAGATGACCAAAATGCTTCGACAAAAGCAGCAATAAATAGTAGAAAAATTGCCCCATAAACTAGTGGCATTGATCTTTTTCCGGCATTAATCAAAGCCTGACGACGCGTGTAATTGCCAGGCGCGATAATACTCCAGCCAAGTTGTAATCCAGCCGCACCAGATAAGGTGATACCTGTTAGTTCATAGGAAGAATGACCAGCAACAAAAGAATAAAAAGTTTCCTGGTAACCGATATTGATAATATGGGCATCAATGACACCAATAAAGATACCGTTATAAATCAAATAAAACTGAGTCCCAAGAGTGGCGATGATGCCACCAGCATAAGACTGGAAAGCAATACCAATATTATTTTTGATGTAATGACCAAACATCATAAAGTCAGTATCCGATTGGCGTTCGCGGCCAATACGATCCATACTCGGATCATACATGCCTTCAATCTGGCTAACAGTTACCGAATCAATAACAGAATACACAAACTCTGGAGACATTAAAGTAATACCAAAAACAATAAGACCAGGCAGGTAAAAAAGCGCACAAGCTATCAAAAAAAATTTAAGTTGTGCTCTTACCGCCACCGGTAAATCAAACAAAATAAACTGATAGATACGCCGAAAAACGCCCACTCGCTTTTGATAGAACAATTGATGGCCGCGAAATACCAATGCATCGAGTTGAGAAATTAAATACGGACTGTATTGTCGCTCTCTTGCCAAAGCCAGGCAGTAGCACAGTTTACGATATCGCTCGGCAAATGCCTCTAATTCCCCCGGCGCACTACGTTTATAAAATCCAAACGACTCAGCCAACACAACCTGTGCTTTAAACGCCTGCCAATCACTCTCATAACGCTTTTCGAATTCTTCTTGTCTCATTTGTGACCTCTAAGCCACCGGGCAATTTTATTCAATTGCACTACAGGCGACTCAGTGCCCTGCTGTATTTTTTGAGTATTGAGCCAGGGGGCCAAATAGTTTGCTAATTCAGCCGCTCTTGACTCAGACATGCGAGGTGCACGTTCTGCAAAATTAACAATGGCTCGCTGCTCCTCAAGATTTAATGCGACCTTTGGTGCAATACCTCCAGCTGAATTTTCAGTTTCAGTTTTTTGCAATTCTAATTGATGAATTACCAGAGTCCCGGCAACCAAATCACCCAAACGCTTAAAGTCGCGACTAAATAACATACTGATAATACCAAAGAAATAAAAAAATGGTAAAAAGTCAGCAGCTCTCAGCAAGTTGCGAATAATCGATGAAGACCAATCGATAGGCGTTCCATCATCATTAATGACTGCAATCCCTAAAGCTTTCTTCCCGAGGGTTTGTCCGTGATAAAAGATTTCAAATAATACCGGATAAAACCATTCGATAAAAAAAGTCAAAATCAGTAACAATCCTATACCCATATTGTCGAATACAGATAAAGCTTGCGCGCTTAAAAGGATAACAGCAAGACGAATTAAGAAATCGATAATAAAAGCCAAAGAGCGGCTGACAAGACCTGCGACCGGTAATGATAAGGTAATCCCTTCTGGCACTTCAACTTCACGCGTTGTATCCAGCATTCCATGATTAGATTTATTTCCATTGACCAGATTAATGAGCAATTCCTTATTAGCAGTAAACCAAATAAAACATTTGATTGTTAAGATTCATATTAAGCAATGTATCAAAAATTTTTTACTCTTTTTGTAATCAATTTCTATTTTTTTAAAGTTTTCTAATGTACTTATTTTATTCTTATAGTTTTTATCCGTTCTTTTAAAACAGATTGAATAGTTTGAGCAGTATGTCGAATCAATCAACATACTGCCCAATAAAACTTAATGGCTAACCTAGTATTATTTAACTTTCGCTTCCAATTCACCAGCTGCATAACGCATAAACATGCTTTCCAATGAAATAGGTTTGATCTTACTGGCGTTACCTGCAGTACCAAACGCTTCATAACGTGCCAAACAAATTTCTTTCATTGCTGATACCGACACAGCCAGATATTTACGTGGGTCAAAATTAGCAGGAGACTCACTCAAGCTGCGACGAATAGCACCAGTAGCAGCCAGGCGCAAATCAGTATCAATGTTTACCTTACGTACACCGTGTTTAATTCCTTCACAAATTTCTTCAACCGGCACACCATAGGTCTCTGGAATTTCACCACCAAACTCATTGATTACTTTCAACCATTCCTGAGGAACCGATGAAGAACCATGCATCACCAAATGGGTGTTAGGAATTCGTTCATGAATTTCTTTGATGCGGCTTATCGCTAAAACATCACCGGTTGGTGGGCGAGTAAATTTATAGGCGCCGTGAGAAGTACCAATTGCAATTGCCAGCGCATCAACATTAGTTTTTTTGACGAAATCTGCCGCTTCTTCTGGATCAGTCAACATTTGATCCATCGTTAATTTACCTTCGGCGCCAATACCATCTTCTTCACCGGCTTCACCAGTTTCCAGCGAGCCTAAACAACCCAACTCGCCTTCAACACTTACGCCACAAGCATGTGCCATTTCTACGGTACGACGAGTGACATCAACGTTGTATTCGTAACTAGCAGGCGTTTTACCATCATCTTTTAATGAGCCATCCATCATTACCGATGAAAATCCTAGTTGAATTGAGCGCTGACAAACTGCGGGACTAGTTCCGTGATCTTGATGCATGACCACGGGAATATGTGGAAACTCTTCAATCGCGGCTAGGATTAAATGACGTAAAAAAGGTGCGCCAGCATATTTTCTCGCGCCAGCAGATGCCTGAACAATGACCGGGCTGTCGGTTTCATCGGCAGCTTCCATGATTGCCCGCATTTGCTCAAGATTGTTTACATTGAATGCCGGAACGCCATACCCGAACTCTGCCGCATGATCGAGTAGTTGTCGCATAGAAATCAGTGCCATTGTTATCTCCGTTTTTAATTGTATCTGTGTTAAATTCGATTACTGTCGATTAATGATAGCCGTTACCATTGAATCGTTATCTGTTTTTAAATAGGTTGCCATTATTCCGGTGCCTTAGCCGGTACTTAAACTAAAACACCAGGCAATCCATTATGCTTGAGCTGCACGTTGCTCCAAAATTTCAACAGCGGGTAACTTCTTGCCTTCCAAAAACTCAAGGAATGCGCCGCCACCAGTTGAAATATAAGAAATTTTATCGGTAATACCAAACTTATCGACGGCCGCTAGCGTATCACCACCGCCAGCAATAGAGAAGGCAGAACTATCAGCGATAGCTTGCGCAATTTGCTCTGTTCCCTTGGAAAATTGTGCAAACTCAAAAACACCAACTGGGCCATTCCATACGATGGTACCCGCACTTTTGATTATCTCGCATAGTTTAGCTGCCGTTAACGGACCAATATCAAAAATCATATCGTCATCGGCCAATTCGTTAACCGATTTTAAAGTAGCAGATGTTGTCTCTGAAAACACTTTACCGACAACAGCATCAATTGTTTTCGGAATTTCGCCACCGTTTGCAATTGCGGCAGCAGACAAGCGTTTAGCTTCATCAATTAAGTCATTTTCAACCAATGACTTGCCAACATTGTGTCCTTCAGATGCGATAAAGGTATTGGCAATTCCGCCACCGACTATCAATTGATCAACAATTCCCGATAAAGCTTCCAAAACAGTTAATTTGGTCGAAACTTTCGAGCCGCCTACAATGGCGACCAAAGGACGAGCCGGATTTTCAAGCGCTTTGCCCAATGCATCAAGTTCGGCTGCCAGCAATGGTCCTGCACAAGCTATGGGTGCAAATTGTGCAACGCCGTAGGTTGAAGCCTGTGCCCGATGAGCCGTTCCAAATGCATCCATGACAAAAACATCACATAGCGCCGCATAAGCTTTGGCCAACGTATCATCATTTTTCTTTTCACCGATGTTACAGCGAACATTTTCAAACACAACCACCTGATTTTCAGCAGCTTCAACGCCCTGTAAATAATCACTGGCTAAAATAACCGGCACATCAAGTAACGATTGCATGTGTTCAACAATCAACGCCATTGAATCTTCTTCGGTCAATTCGCCTTCAGTTGGTCTGCCACGATGTGACATTACCATCACTTTAGCTCCTTTTTGCAAGGCTAATTGAATAGTTGGAATAGCCGCTTGAATCCTAACATCAGAAGTGATTTTTCCATCTTTGACGGGGACATTTAAATCTTCGCGAATCAGAACCCGTTTACCGGTCAGGTCCAAATCAGACATTCTTAAAACTGACATGCTGTTTCTTTCTCCAGCTTAAACAGAAAGTTTATTGTAGGTTTATTTATAATATCGTCTTTATAACATCGAGCAGTGAGCGAATGATTAATTGAATAATCAATTAATCATTCTTAACACACTTTTTAAATACACTTTTTAATTTTATTCTTTAGATACTTAATCGCACTATTTTTTTCAGATTATATCTGAACCTTATGGCTTGAATTAAGCACACTATTTAAAACCGTTATTTCGCATTCATCATGGCAATAGCGGTATCTATCATTCGCACACTAAAGCCCCATTCATTATCATACCAAGTTAAAATCTTAACCAGATTTCCATTAACCCGTGTTTGAGTGGCATCAAAAGTTGACGAAGCAGGAGAATGATTAAAGTCGATAGAAACCAGTGGTTCATCGTTGTAGTCGAGCACATAATTATCCGCCGCAGCTTTAACTAAAGCATTAACTTCTTCAGCAGTTGTATCACGAGATGCTTCGAATGTTAGATCAACGACAGAAACGTTTACAGTTGGTACTCTTAGTGCAAAGCCATCCAGTCGTCCAGATAGTTCGGGTAAAACTAAACCAACCGCTTTAGCTGCACCGGTCTTAGTTGGAATAATTGATTGCGCTGCCGCCCTTGCACGTCTTAAGTCACTATGCTGATTATCAATGATGCGCTGATCGTTGGTGTAAGCATGAATGGTATTAACTAACCCATTTTCAATACCAATACCTTCATGCAGAACTTTAGCAACAGGAGCCAAACAGTTAGTTGTACACGAAGCATTTGACACAATATTATCATTTGCTGTCAGGGTATTATCATTAACACCAAAAACAATTGTTTTATCAATATCTGAACCACCAGGCGCAGAGATCAACACTTTTTTCGCGCCGCCAACAAAATGCTTTGATGCGCCAGCACGGTCTTTAAAGTGACCAGTACATTCTAAAACCACATCTACATCATAATCAGACCACTTCAGGTTTTCAGGATTACGATCAGCCAACATAGCGATTTTGTCACCATTGACGTACATGTTTTCGTCATCGCCTTCGACATTTGCTTCAAAACGACCGTGTGTGGTGTCGTATTTGGTTAAATGCACATTGGTGGCAATTGGATGAGAGGAATTAATCGCGACAACTTTGATTTCATCTTCTCTGTTGTATTCATAAATTGCTCTCAATACCATTCGACCAATACGTCCGTAACCATTAATTGCTACTTTAACTGTCATTGTGTTTCCTCAAACGTTCTTCTAAATTCAGCTACTGCTGGTTGCAACTAAAACATAAAGCGCTCAGCTTTAATATTGAATCCGCCAATTCAATGCACCGGAATAAATCGCAATTTATTCCGACACAAAATTTATTCCGACACAAATAGTGATTGTGCCTTTTCGACGACATTTTCAATATCGAAACCAAATTCTTTTAATAACTCCCCGGCTGGGGCCGACTCACCAAACTGATTCATTGATACGATAACCCCATTTAACCCGACATACTTATACCAGAAGTCACCATAGGCAGCTTCAATGGCCATTCGTTTAGTCACGCCGGCGGGTAAAACAGACTCTTTGTAATCATTGCTTTGTTTTTCAAAGACTTCACAACTTGGCATAGAAACTACGCGAATTTTTCGATTACTGATTTGCTCTTTTGCTTGTACTGCCAATTGAACTTCTGAACCGGTAGCGATGATGATCAAATCGGGCTTGCCTTCACAATCGGCCAACACATAACCGCCTTTAGCAATCATTGCAAGTTGCTCTTTGGTACGAGGTTGCGTGGGTAATCCTTGTCTGGTTAAGATTAATGCGCTTGGGCCATCTTGGTGCTCAATCGCACTTTTCCAGGCAACCGCAGTTTCGGTGGCATCACAAGGTCGCCAGTTAACCATATTAGGTGTTGAACGCAATGCAGTCAGTTGCTCAACAGGCTGATGCGTAGGACCATCTTCACCAAGTCCAATTGAATCATGTGTGAACACATAAATGACCTGCTGTTTCATCAGGGCCGCCATACGCACGGCATTACGTGCATATTCCATAAACATTAGAAAGGTCCCGCCAAATGGAATAAAGCCGCCGTGTAGTTTAATTCCATTCATGATGGCGCACATGCCAAATTCACGAACCCCGTAATATAAATAGTTACCATCGGCTTGTTCGGCCGTTATCGCTTTGCAATCACGCCATTTAGTCAGGTTTGAACCAGCCAAATCGGCAGAACCACCAATAAATTCAGGTAAAAATGGCGCAAACGCTTCTATCGCATTTTGTGAGGCTTTACGTGTTGCAATTCCTTCAGCAGCTTCTTGGGTTTTTGCGATATAGGCTTTTGCAGCACTTTCAAAGTCACCACTGATACGATTACTCAAACGGCGAGTTAACTCAGCCGCAAGTTCAGGGTAAACCTCGCGATAAGCAATAAAAGTATCATTCCATTCGGACTCCAATTTGCTACCATTTTCTCTAGCATCCCAGGCTTGCATAATTTCTTCTGGAATTTCAAACGGTGGATGTGGCCAGTTAAGCTCTTTGCGCACTAGCTCAATTTCATCATTGCCAAGCGGTGCGCCGTGGCAATCTTCTTTACCGGCTTTATTAGGTGAGCCAAATCCAATGGTCGTTTTACAACAAATCATGGTTGGACGAGCAGTTTCTGCTTTTGCCAGCTCAATAGCCTGCTGAATCGCTTCGGGGTCATGTCCATCAACATCACCAATTACATGCCAGCCATAGGCTCTAAAACGCTTACCGGTGTCATCGGTGAACCACCCTTCAACTTCACCATCAATCGAGATACCGTTATCATCATAAAAAGCAATTAACTTGCCTAATCCCAAAGTACCAGCCAATGAACAGACCTCATGGGAGATTCCCTCCATTAAGCAACCGTCACCCAGAAAAACATAAGTATGGTGATCAATCACATCATATCCTGGGCGGTTGAACTGTGCCGCCAATGATTTTTCGGCAATTGCCATACCAACGGCATTGGCGAGACCTTGTCCTAATGGACCAGTTGTCGTTTCAACGCCAGGTGTATAACCAAATTCAGGATGTCCCGGTGTTTTTGAATGTAACTGTCTAAAAGCTTTTAAATCATCAATATTTAAGGTATACCCGGTTAGATGAAGGAGTGAATAAATCAGCATTGAGCCGTGGCCGTTTGATAAAACAAATCGATCTCGATTGACCCACTCGGGGTTACTGGGGTTATGCCGTAAATGGTCACACCAAAGTACTTGAGCGATATCGGCCATACCCATTGGCGCGCCAGGATGCCCTGATTTGGCTTTTTGTACAGCATCCATACTTAACGCCCGTATAGCGTTCGCTAACTGAAATCGAGATGACATATAGACTCCTAAGTCGAGGTTCTAAAGTAAGCGGGAATTTTGACGGTGCGTATTTTCTCAAACGAACGCCTCATGATCAAACCATTTACAGGGAAATCGCCTAAATCATGAACAAAAAATAGTCCAAATTACCGATTTTCAAAAAATTTTACCGAGATATTCAATAATCGAGTATTGATTTCGCCTTTATCACAACCTAGTCTTAAAGCAAATTGGCGCGTAATTGTGCGAATTAACAATTAGCAGATACTCATTATCATTAAATAAATAAGACGAGGTAACTATGGCCAACGTAGCGGTAATTCTTTCGGGATGTGGCGTTTATGATGGGTCTGAAATTTATGAAAGTGTCATCACCCTGCTGGCTCTTGAAGAACAGGGTGCCAATTACCAATGTTTTGCACCAGATATCAATCAACACCACACCATTAATCATTTGACCGGCGAAGAAATGCCCGGTTCAAGAAATGTTTTGATTGAATCAGCCAGAATTTGCCGTGGGAATATCAAGTCACTCGATGAATTCAGACCCTCATTTTTTGATGCGATGATATTTCCTGGCGGCTTTGGTGTTGCTAAAAATCTGAGCAACTTTGCTTTGGCCGGAGCAAACTGTCACATCGAACCCAGTGTGTTAAAAGCAACTCAAACTTTTGTTGCCAACAAAAAACCGATGGGCTTTATTTGTATTTCGCCCGCTTTGATACCCAAAATTTATGGCGAGGCGGTCCAATTAACGATTGGCAATGACCCTCAAACTGCGACAGCCATTGAAACGATGGGCGGCATACATATTCAGTGTCCGGTCAACAATTTTGTGGTCGATCAAAAATATCATGTCGTTTCAACGCCAGCCTATATGCTTGCCAATAATATTTCAGAAGCAGCCAGTGGTATTAGAAAACTGGTAAAAAAAGTATTAGAACTTTGTTAGCAAACCCGCTTGATTAAGAGCTTACAACCGGGTGCTTAATGACCCATTCACACATTCCGCCATCCATACTATAACTTTGAGTGAAGCCCTGTTCAAAAAACATTTGCGCAGCAGACTGACTGGAATTCCCATGATAACAACACACCACAAGTGGTCTCGATTTGTCATTGCTATCTAAAAACTGGCGCAGATTATCGTTATCGACTCGAATGGCTTGATTGATATGACCATTAGCAAAAGTATTCACATCCCGAATATCAACAACCAACGCTTGTTGTTCTTCAATTAGCGTTGCTGCTTCATCAACAGAAATTCGCTTAAACACAGATAGCATCCTAAATAGAATTGAAATACAAACCATTAAACAACGAAAACAATATACGCTATTCAACAGATTATTTGCATACCATCATTATAGAAAAACAGTCATGACAGTTATGCGTCACCGGTCAAATAAAATAAATTTAACCATACGTTCAAGTTTATGACTGGACTTTATTACCGCCGGATTGCGAAGCCCAAGTAAGCCGCTTGTGACCAGACAGGCGGTCAATTTGTTTGTCAATGGGGATGCTTTTATCGGTTTACAATCAGCAAAGGTAAAAATTTTTAAGCACTTATGCTAGCGAAATTCAAGCAGTAGCACTTTCCATTATTAACCCGCTTCTACCATCAACATTTTTTAAACATTAAGTCCCAAACGCCATGTCCCAAACGTTCACCACGCTGCTGAAATTTGGTCACAGGCCTGTCCTCAGGTTTTGGAACAAAATCGTTGGTAGAAGATAGATTTTCCCAACCGCTGACTTGTTGCATCACTTTTAACATGTGCTGAGCATAATTTTCCCAATCAGTTGCCATATGAAGAATACCGCCAGACAAAAGCTTATTACGAACCTGTGTGACAAACTCATCTTTAACAATACGCCGTTTGTGATGGCGAGTTTTATGCCACGGATCAGGAAAAAACAACTGTAGTTTGCTCAAACTGTTTAGCGGAATCATATGTTGTAACACATCGATGGCATCATGGCTGATTACCCGAATGTTAGTTAACTCTCGTTCCTTCATGCGCGCCAACAAAGACCCCACCCCAGGCCGATGCACTTCGATACCAATAAAATTAAAGTGTGGGTAGTTGGCAGCCTGCTCAGCAAGCGAAGCCCCCATACCGAAACCAATTTCCAGCGTTACCGGATTGCTGTTACCAAACAATTCGGTCAGATTTAAAACCTGTTGACTATAGGTGATGCCGTAATCAGGCATCATTGACTCATAGGCCAAAGTCTGACCAGCGGTCATTCGTCCTTCTCGCCGAACAAAACTACGAACTTTTCGATGAGACTCTTGCACAATTTCGCTCACTTAATCTTAAACAGTCCTAAATTATATCAGTCTCACGACAAACAAGGCTATCAGTGGGTAAAAATAAGATTTTTTAATAAAAAACCTCATTATTCTTGAAATGACTAACCAGCGCCAGATTCGGCTTAAATGTTTTAGACTACAAAATAGGCATACCAATAAAACTATTGATCATTTTCAAAAAAGTGTTAGTTTTAGTTTAATCTGACAAACTAATACATCTGACAATAATTCATTTCTGAACACTATGTTCCCAGCCATTCCCAACTATCATGCTTTAGCCATGCTGTTTTTAACAATAGCTGCGCTGTATTTATTCCGGCGGGAAGATATTAAACTGGAGTCCAGCTGTCTAGCGGTACTCATTCTGGTTACTGTCATTTTTGAGATATTTCCATACATTCAGCCCGATGGCAGACATCTGGAATCTATCCACTTTTTTTATGGTTTTGGACATGAAGCATTGGTTGCAGTTTGTGCACTGATGATTGCCGGACAAGGTCTGGTAAGAACCGGTGCTTTAGAGCCGGTTGGCCGAATGCTGGGGCGCTTATGGAAGTCGAATCCTCAGCTTTCACTGCTGGTCACGCTACTGGTTGCCGCTGTACTTTCTGCATTTATGAACAATACACCAATTGTAGTTTTACTAATTCCCATTTTGATCAGCGTATCGATGAGGAATAATACATCCCCTTCCGGTATGCTTATGCCAATGGGATTTGCGACTTTAGTCGGTGGCATGTCAACCACTATTGGTACTTCAACCAATCTGCTGGTGGTCGCAGTAGCGGCTGAACAAGGTATGCGCAAACTCGGTGTATTCGATTTTGCCATTCCAGCGACCGTAGCAGGCGTTGTAGCCATTATCTATTTATGGTTAATTGCCCCCAAATTACTGCCGCCACGCGACTCTATTCTTGAAAGCTCCGCACCGCGTTTATTTACCGCTCACTTAACGCTCAATGAAAAAGGATTTGGCGTTGGCAAAACCCTTGCCGAATTAATTGATGCAACTAACGGCTCTTTAAAGGCAGAACGAATTCAACGCTTTGGTTCCTCTTCAGATATTCGCATCATGCCAATGCCCGATGTTGTTATGCAGGCAGGCGATCGAATTCGCGTTTCTGATACTGCAGAAAACTTAAAAGACTATGAAAAAATTATAGGTGCGCAGTTGTTTGTGGGTAAACACCAAGTCGATGAAACTCACCCTCTGATTGCAGAAGATCAACAATTAGCTGAAGTTATTATTGTGCCTGGGTCGCCACTGGCGGGTTCAACCCTAAAAAATATTCGTTTTATTGATCAATACCAAATGGTTGCCATCGCCCTGCACCGTGAAGGTAAAGAAATTGATCTGTATAAAAAACTTGGCAGCGTTTCATTGCATGTGGGTGACATATTACTGGTTCAAGGTTCGCGCGACAAAATTGCCGAAATCAAGAAAAAAGGCGACTTACTCGTTTTAGATGCAACCACGGATTTGCCCCACACCAACAAAGCCCCATTGGCTTTATTTATTATGGGCCTGGTGATTGGTTTGGCAGCCTTTGGCATACTACCCATAGCTATCAGTGCATTGCTCGGTGTCATGGCTTTACTAACCACTCGTTGCATTAACTGGAGCGACGCCAGCCGCGCATTGAACACGCAGGTTATTTTGATTGTTGTCGCCAGTCTGGCACTGGGTGAAGCATTAATGAAAACCGGCGGTGCAGATTATCTAGCGCAACTGTTTCTATTTTTTACCCAAGGGCTACCACCGCCGATTATTTTAAGTGCGCTGATGTTATTGCTCGCAGTTTTAACCAACATTGTTTCAAACAATGCCGCGGCGGTCATTGGTACACCCATTGCGATTAGTGTTGCCAGTCAATTGGGCCTCCCCGCAGAGCCATTTGTTATTGCCGTTTTGTTTGGTGCTAACTTTAGTTATGCAACACCGATGGCCTATAAAACCAACTTGTTAATTATGAATGCGGGTGGCTATCAGTTTAAAGACTTTATGCGCATTGGCATTCCGCTGGCGCTAACGCTTTGGCTGACACTGTCTATTTTTATTCCTTTCTATTACGACATTTTTTAATCTGTGATTTAGATCGAACTTGAGCATGTTAATAACGCCAGAATCATTTGCTGCAAAAATTTTAGCCTTTTATCAAACTCACGGTCGCAAAGATTTACCCTGGCAAAAGAATCCAACAGCCTATCGAGTATGGGTTTCGGAAGTCATGTTGCAACAAACTCAGGTGAAGACTGTAATTCCTTATTACCAAAAGTTTATGCGCAGTTTCCCAACCATTAAAGCACTGGCTAATGCGCCACTAGATGATGTCCTTCATCATTGGCAAGGTTTAGGCTATTACTCTAGAGCAAGAAACCTGCACCAATGTGCACAAAAAGTCATGACAGAGTTCAACGGGCGTTTCCCAAAAACACTGGCACAAATGGAGTCTCTCCCGGGCATTGGCCGTTCGACGGCTGGCGCTATATTGTCACTGGCAATGAACCGGCCAACACCTATTTTGGACGGCAATGTTAAGAGGGTCTTGGCGCGTGTATTTATGGTTGATGGATGGTACGGTCAATCAGCCGTGAATAAGCATTTATGGGACTTAACAAGTCGTTATACGCCACAGGAAAACACCGCAAACTTTAATCAAGCCATGATGGATTTGGGTGCCAGCTTTTGTAGCCGGAGCAAACCACAATGTGAGCAATGTCCACTAGCCATCGATTGTCTGGCTTACATTCATGGAAAAACAGCCGAGTATCCTCATAAAAAGCCAAAGAAAACGATTCCTACCAAGCAAGCAAAAATGTATTTGCAGATTAATCCACGTCAGCAAGTTTTATTGGTTAAAAGGCCACCAACTGGCATTTGGGGAGGGCTATGGACACTCCCACAATTTTCTCAACCATCATCCATCGACTCAGTTAAGCCTCAAAGCGATGACACAATGTGTGAAAACCTTATCGATGAAATCAAGCATACTTTTACTCATTTTCATTTACACGCCCAAGTCTATACCGCGCCTAAGGTGCCAACAGGTCAATCGGCAAATGGTTGGACAATTGAGGAAACCAGCCAGCAAAAATGGCATAATATCAACGAATTAAAAAGACTGGCGTTGCCAACGCCAATTAAAAAATTTCTATTTCGGTACTTTCAAATAAACGAGTGAGATAATGCAAATGATATTTTGCCAAAAGCTACAAAAAGAAGCCGAGCCGCTAAGCTTTGCTCCCGTCCCAGGTGAGTTAGGCGAGCGAATTTTAAACAATATATCTGCCGAAGCCTGGAAGCTCTGGATTGGCCATCAAACCATGCTGATTAACGAAAAACAGCTTAGTCTGGCAAACCCTGAAGCACGAGCTTATTTAACCGGAGAAATGGAGAAATTCTTATTTGGTGGTGATTACGACAAAATCGAAGGTTACGTGCCACCCGAAAAATAATTTTTTTTAATTAGATGCTTGACTTTAAATCCTAATCCTAGTTTAATAGCGCGCTCCCGAGGTGATGCCATTTCACAGTATTGAAAATCACTTTGGTGTGTAAAGTTTAACTTACTTAAACAAGTTACTTTAGTAAGCATTATGGCCTGGTAGCTCAGTTGGTAGAGCAGAGGACTGAAAATCCTTGTGTCGACAGTTCAATTCTGTCCCGGGCCACCATTGATTCGTTGAAAAAAGCCTGACTAGAAATAGTTAGGCTTTTTTTATGCCAGTCTTTTTTGTGTAAACACATAAGCTGACATGATCACTAAGTGCCTACAAAACAATCAAAGCTGGCAGATAACCTGCCAAAAATAACGCTTAAAAATAAACCCTACCCACCAAAACCTAAAAAGCATAACTTATCCCGAGTGAAACGCCATCCTTTCTAACATCTTGAGAGCTTTTTTTATCTATAACATTAAGTAACTCTAACGAAAAGCTAAAGTTCGAGTTATCAATTGGCCTGACTAATTTTACCTTTGAAAAAATGATAGGCTTAAAGTGCAACGGTCCATCAACATAACTCAAGTTCACAAATATTTTTTCTTTTTCGAAAAACTTTAATTCCGTTCCTATTTCTGAAAGCAATCCATTGTTATTGTCATCTGCGGTATAATGCAATACTTCAAAGTACATCATTGAGTTCTCAACTCTAATTTTTGAGCCTATCATATCTCCATCAAAATCCAATGTGTCAGGATTTTCAATATCAAATAAAGTAAGAGAAGTGTTCAAGGTCCAACCCTCGAAGTGTGATATATACCCGATGCTTGGCTCAACTTCGATAGACTTGTTAGGATTACCGTGTTCAAGCGGAATGTTCAACCACAAAGAACTGTAAAAGCCACTTTTTGATTTCGCTTCAAAGTAAGGTTGAAAAACATTAGTATCAACCGTTGCACCGATTTTAGCTAAATATTTTGTTTTATAGGTCAAAACGGTTGTGTATTCCATATCATCAGCGCAAGGTGATGTTGAATAAATTAACAAGCATAAACCATAAAAACTGCCTTTTATCATCAGCTTGTTCGCCAAAGTATCCAACATTAAAATTCCCCTTATGTATTATGTAGGAGGCTAATAACTTGCCATTAATTAGTTACTCAAAATAAACCTTGAGTAATATTGAAAAATTAATCATATAACTTTTTTATCATTAGGTTCAGCCACTCATTTACCTCTAAATCCATTACCTTAAGAACGCGCAATTATTCTGAGAAAATGCCTGATAAAAACGTATCGTTAAATTGATAAAATCTTATCTATTATAAACGTATAAATACTGCATTTTATGACGCAGTGTTCACCAATGATTCTTTGAAAGTTAATATGGCTGTTTGGTGACTAAAGATAATGAAGTGCATGGTACCTGATAATTTAATTTTAAATGCAACCAGGTTCAAATAAACTGTATCTATGAGTGCAAAAAATTTGCTTAAGATTTTTTATAACCTAAGAAGTTTGCTGTACGAATAACTTTAGCTAAAAACATTCTCTTTTAGAGATTAAAAACTAGTGACAATCTTTTTTATTGTTATTTTTAACAAGGAACAAAGCCCCTAATATAAATACGTTTATTTTAAAGCTAATTCGAAAGGAAAAACATCAATCAAATAGCACTAATAATTTGAACAAATTAACATTCATCCTACAAAGGCAAACGCGGCGGTGGCGTTTCACCTGCTTTCACACCAATCACAACCTCATCAAATCCCTCATAAATTTTTCCCTCATAGGTCTGCCAAAATTCTTTTTGAAATGAGAGAAATTCTTCCGTTAGCTCAATTTCAAAATTTTCCATAAAGGCTTTTTCGGCTTGATTCCAGTTTTCTATCATGTCACAGTCACCAAGTTCACTCGAACCAAAAGGTGGATTTGTCCACCGAGTGAACTCTATATTTAATGCTGTCTTGTCATTCAAGACTGCTTGATAAATACGGTACTTTAAATTGCTAAATTTGTAAACATCCTTTACAAGCCAACAAATTGAATTAACACTAATAACTTTGTATTTTTCTTCTAATAGTGAAAGAGCTCTTTTTTCATTTTCGGACTTGATTTTATAGCCCGTCTCTATTAACTGTTCAGAAAATAGATTCAAGGCTTCAAATGTTAATGGTGAATTTTTAACAGGACGCCAAAAGGTTTTAATACTAAATTCCATTTGCCCTAATGAATCATCTTCATTTTGAACTTTTTTGATGTACCAACTATTTGCATAAATTAAGCGACAATACCTTTCAAAAACCGTATTAGAGTAGATATCAATATTGGGGCCTGAATTTTTATAGGCGCTGGGATTAACAATTAAACTATCTTTAAAGGCAATGTGATGACCTGATAGGTTTAATGCGACAGTTTTGCCACTGGCAATTTTAATCGGCCGAGTTTTATAAGGGTCGTTATCATAATCTTTTNAATTAAACTATCTTTAAAGGCAATGTGATGACCTGATAGGTTTAATGCGACAGTTTTGCCACTGGCAATTTTAATCGGCCGAGTTTTATAAGGGTCGTTATCATAATCTTTTAAATCTTTACGCCGCTCAATAAAAGCTATCCAGCGTCGCTTCATCCCTTTAAACGCTTCCTGTTCAAATTGCTTCATTGCAAATTGATGATTGGCGTTCCTGAATTCATCAGTAAATTGATTATATAAAATGTTCATTAGCACCTGACAGACTAAAAAACACCCCACCACAGTGACAACTAAAACCCACCAATCACTGCCATTAGCCAAATAAAATCCCACAATCCCACCGACTAGCAGCGAGATTTTGGGTTTCCAGTGAATGGGTTTTAAATTGTCCAAGGTATAAGAATTAAATAGTAATGAATATTCTATAATTTAGTCAATGTACTACAAAGGCAAACGCGGCGGTGGCGTTTCACCTGCTTTCACACCAATCACAACCTCATCAAATCCCTCATAAACTTTTCCCTCATAGGTCTGCCAAAATTCTTTTTGAAATGAGAGAAATTCTTCCGTTAGCTCAATTTCAAAATTCTCCATAAAGGCTTTTTCGGCTTGATTCCAGTTTTCTATCATGTCATATTCATTTATTTCTCTTGAATATAATGGGAAATCTGTGTAACGAATAAAAGCAATACTCAATACAACCTGATCACTTAAAACTGTTTGATACCTTCTCTCTAGTAAATAACTATATCTATAGATATCTTTTATTAACCACATCACTGGGCTTGTTTTTACAACTTTATAACTATCCTCTAATGATGAATAAATATTTTCTTCACTTTCACTAGTAAGATTATAAAAGTTTTCAATTAGTTCTTCCGTAAATTGATTTAAGTTAATAAAATTAAGTGGCGAGTCTTTATATGGACGCCAATAAGTTTTGATATTTACTTCAATTTGACCTAGTGACTTGTCCTTTTTGTTAAAACTTTTAACATACCAGCTATTCACATAAATCGAACGACAATACCTCTCAAAAACCGTATTAGAGTAGATATCAATATTGGGGCCTGAATTTTTATAGGCGCGGGGATTAACAATTAAACTATCTTTAAAGACAATATGATGACCTGATAGGTTTAATGCGACAGTTTTGCCACTAGCAATTTTAATTGGCCGAGTTTTATAAGGGTCGTTATCATAATCTTTTAAATCTTTACGCCGCTCAATAAAAGCTATCCAGCATCGCTTCATCCCTTTAAACGCTTCCTGTTCAAATTGCTTCATTGCAAATTGATGATTGGCATTTCGGAATTCATCAGTAAATTGATTATATAAAATGTTCATTAGCACCTGACAGACTAAAAAACACACCACCACAGTGATAACTAAAACCCACCAATCACTGCCATTAGCTAAATAAAATCCCACAATCCCACCGACTAGCAGCGAGATTTTGGGTTTCCAGTGAATACGATTTAAACCTGTCGTATTCTCCGTATTATTTTTAGATAAATGATTCGACATAGAACACAATATTGCAATAAATTACTTAAAATGGTTAAAAATAGAAAACAATTGAAGTTGTGCTTCTTTTCTAATTTCAGCCAGACTCGCAGTTGGATGTGAGCGCAAATAATCTCTGGCAAGCCAGTTGAGCCCCATTTTATATAATACTCGACCTGCCATTGCCGTTCCGGCTGTGGCTAATGCTAGTCCAGGCCGACTTATTGTACTGGGGTTAGAAATTGCAATCAACGATACCCCACCAAGAACCACTTGTATCGCAGTATTGGCGCTTTCTTTTTCTAGCTTTCTGTCATCCACATCGGCATACTGCCCCATAAGCGGCTTTTGATTATTCGCATTAAAACCTCGTAATCGGGACTGATAATCGGTTGCCGTTAAAACATAGCCAAAATCTTTATACTGAATGTTTGATTCTTTTAATCGATTTGCCATTGATAGCATTGAAAAGCGCGGATTAACCATACACACGCGCAAATTGCGCATTTCCTGTTTAGGCACACGATATAAGGCATCGCGTAAATAGAAACAGCCATTTTTACTGGCAACCAGATGCGTTTCTTGAGATTTGGGTAAACTGGCAATATGGCTGGCTAAATAAGTCACACTCTTATGATGATTGTCTTTTCGGAGGAATTTAAATCGGGCTGCTGGGGTAAACCAATTGAGTTTTTGCAGCATGTTTTTTTCGAAATAACACAGCGTAAATTTAGAAGGTGCGTTAGCTTTGAAAATATCTTCCATAAATTCGCCTGATGTTCTAACTATATCTACTATATTGGCCTCTTCACTGTCTGAAACAAAGAGGTGATTAGTCGAAATTTGATGATTTTTCTTTTCATTATAATTCTTAGTTTTCCAATCATTGCCATCCTTCTCTACCAAATAAAATCCATTTTTCGATTTCACATTAGTCTGCCGATTCGCATCAACGCCCAAATACAAAATATCATCAATAAAAATCCCGCCAGAGCCAAACTTATTCAGACGAAAATGAAAATAATAACCTTCTAAAATATGCGTGGCACGCTCCATGTGGTCAAAACCC
>NZ_JBFDAH010000029.1:0-58525 GCF_040719265.1 Aliikangiella maris
TAAATCCAATGCACAAGTGCCTGGCATTGGCATGGCGAAAGCGGAAAAGATTTTCTATCGTGCATTAACCACTTACATGAACCAAAACACACAGTTCTCGGGTGCTCGTACAGCTACCGCTAATGCAGCTAATGATCTATACGGCGCGGCTGAAAAAAATGCCGTTGAAACTGCATGGTGTGCAGTGGGTGTTGGTAGCTGTCCAACCGGTAATCCTCCTCCCCCACCTCCACCTCCTGGCGGTAGTGATCAACTACAAAATGGCGTTGCTAAAACCGGATTAGGAGCAAGCTCAGGTCAAGAACTATTGTTTACTTTCGAGGTTCCATCAGGCGCAACAGATATCAAATTTGATATGAGTGGCGGCACAGGTGATGCAGACTTATATGTGAAGTTTGGTTCTGCACCAACTGATTCAAGCTACGATTGTCGTCCATACAAGAGTGGTAACGCAGAGTCTTGTACGGGTAGCCAAACTGGTGGTACATACTATGTACGCTTAAAAGCTTACAGTACATTCTCTGGTGTTAGCATTAAAGCAAGTTATGTTGGTGGCTCAACTCCACCACCACCTCCTCCTCCTCCTCCAGGCGGTAAAGATGAGCTAGTTAATGGTGTACCAGTAACGGGTTTAAGTGCAGGCGCTGGCGAAGAGTTGCTGTACACTTTTGCAGTTCCATCAAACGCATCTAACATTCAAGTAAGCATGAGTGGTGGTGCAGGTGATGCAGACCTTTATGTGAAATTTGGTTCTGCACCAACTGATTCAAGCTACGACTGCCGTCCATACAAAAGTGGTAACGCAGAGTCTTGTACTTTAAGTCAAACTAATGGTACTTACTATGTACGCTTAAAAGCTTACAGTGCATTCTCTGGTGTTAGTTTAACAGGTAGTTACGACAGTGGTTCTACACCGCCACCACCACCGCCACCAACAGGTAATGACCCAATTAATGAAACCGTCAATAACGTTTCAGTTAACCAAGGTCAGTGGACTCGTTACACTCAAGAATTACCAGCGGGTTATTCTACAATGACAGTGAGCATTTCTGGTGGATTTGGTGATGCGGACATGTATGTTCGTCATGGTGCGCAATCAACAAGTTCAAGCTATGACTGCCGTCCATACAAAAGTGGTAACAATGAGACTTGTACTTTCAATAATCCAGCAGCAGGTACTTGGTATATTGATTTATATGGTTACTCATCGGCTTCAGGAATTACTTTAAATTTACAAGCCAACCCTTAATTTTCAATTAAGGATTTAACAGAGGAGCATTCTCTCCTCTGTTGCTTTAAACATGACAATTTTATTTTCAGTACAAAATTTCAATGTAAATATAACAAACCATATAACTTTCAAAATAATTATCAAATAACTTTTGAAATTATTTCTGAAACTGTTTTATCAAATAGTGATTGAAATAAATTTAAAACAAAATGATAAATACGTACCAAGAGGTAACACATGAATAAGAATATTATGACCTTGTTGGCGTTAGGCGGTATGACTTTTCTACCCCCTGCTTTTACGCAATCCCAATCCGGACTCACCAGTCAAATTGATGACGATGAAAAACAAGTCTGGGTCTCTATTGGGACTGATGCCTACGACTTAATTACTCAAAAATACACCACACAATTTGATTTTAAACGTGCCAACATTCGTAATGCCAGTCATGGCAATGTCGCTGTGGTACAAATGGCCGAATCTAAAATCCCACAACTCAGCAAACTCATGCATGACGAATTCCATCGTTGTGGCGGTTTTATTTTTCACGATACTTTTACCGAAGCTCACTTATTTGCCACCGCACCCTCGCAAATTATGCCCAGTGTTGCCGTTAATTACACTATTAATAACAGTGCAGCGGTTAATGCATTAGTCAATCAGTTATCGACCACCAATTTAACCAGTACCGTTAATACCCTGAAAAATTATCATAACCGTTACTACACCCAACAGTCCGGTGTTGATGCGGCTAACTGGATTAAAGATAAATGGCAATCCATCAGTAATGGTCGCTCAGATATCAGCGTTGAAACTTATGCTCATAGCTGGAATCAACCTTCGGTTATTGCCACCATTACCGGTACCACCAATCCCAATGAAATTGTGGTCGTCGGTGGACATTTAGATTCTATTAACCAATCCAATGCTTCAACCGGACGTGCACCAGGCGCTGATGATAATGCTTCAGGTATTGCCGTTCTGACTGAAACATTACGCGCGATAGTTGCCAGTGGTTTTAAACCTGAGCGTACCGTTAAAATTATGGGTTATGCCGCTGAGGAAGTCGGTCTGCGCGGTTCAAAAGCCATTGCTCAAAGTTATAAATCCAGTGGGAAAAATGTCATTGGTGTCGCTCAGTTTGACATGAGTGGTTATAAAGGCAATCAAAGTGCTGATATCGTTTTTGTCAGCGATTATACCAATAATGCACAAAACCAATTTATGGGACAACTGGTTGATACTTATCAATCTGGTGTCACCCATGAAACCTCACAATGTGGTTATGCTTGCTCTGACCATGCTTCTTGGAACAATGAAGGATTTGCCGCATCCTTCCCCGCTGAAGCACGCATCAATAATTCAAACCCCAATATTCACACTGCTAACGATACCTCTTACAGTGTTTCTCACTCCATTAAGTTTGCTCGACTATCAGCCGCTTATGTGGCCGAACTGGCTAAAGGCAGTACCGATGGAACACCACCACCACCACCGCCTCCACCACCACCCGGTGGTAGCAGCGAACTGCAAAATGGGGTTGCCAAAACAAATTTAAGTGCTAACTCAGGCAATGAATTGAATTACACTTTTGATGTTCCCGCTGGCGCAACTGATATTAAAGTCGAAATGAGTGGCGGTACCGGTGATGCTGATTTATATGTTCGCTTTGGCTCTGCACCAACCGATGCCACTTATGATTGTCGTCCTTATAAAAGCGGTAATGCAGAATCTTGTAGCTTAAATCAAGCTGGTGGTCGCTATTATGTGCGATTAAAAGCTTATAGCAATTTCTCTGGGGTGACCTTAAAAGGGAGTTACACCGGTAGCACCACGCCTCCACCTCCGCCGCCTCCACCTCCTGGTGGTAAAAACGAACTGCAAAACGGCGTTGCGCAAACCAATCTGAGTGCAGCAACCGGTGATGCTTTAGTGTACACTTTTAACGTTCCCAGTGGCGCAACTGACATTCGCTTTGATATGAGCGGTGGCACAGGTGATGCAGATCTGTATACGCGTTTTGGTTCAGAACCAACCGATGCCACTTATGATTGTCGTCCTTATAAAAGCGGTAATACCGAGTCTTGCACTGGTAGTCAATCTGGTGGAATCTATTATGTTCGTCTGAAAGCCTATCAAGCATTTTCGGGCGTTAGCATTACCGCCAGTTATAATGACGGTGGAACAACGCCACCCCCACCCCCACCTCCAGGTAACGAGCCTATTGATGAAACGCAGACAGGCATTTCTGTCTCACAAGGACAATGGACTCGATATACCCAGCAACTGGGTGCAGGTTATTCGCAACTTGAGGTAACAATTTCAGGTGGCAGTGGTGATGCCGACTTGTATGTGCGTCATGGCTCGCAATCAACATCAAGCAGCTATGATTGTCGTCCGTATAAAAGCGGTAATAATGAGACCTGCACATTTAACAATCCACAAAGCGGAACCTGGTATATCGACTTATATGGCTATTCTTCTGCTTCAAATGTCACCTTAAATGTTAAAGGTACGCCCTAGCAGCATACTTAAGATGACGGCCAAGGATGGTTTAGAACAATCATTGTTCAACGACAATAGAGTTAGAGAATAAGATTAACTCTCAACTTGTTAGAAAAAGAAGGCAAATAGCTTGCCTTCTTTTTTGTTAACTACATTGCAAAGAGCAGTCGAATAATTTTTTCATCTCTGTGCTAACATGGCGAATAGTTATCGTACAATCAATAAAACTTTTCATTAGACTTCATTAGACTTCATTAATCTACTTTAATTAAATATTTTCTTTTATTCAGAGATCAATGCTTAACAATAAATTAACCATCAAGCTGACCGCTAAAAAGAACAGCCGATACATTTAATCAAAAAATATATTGAATATTTTCGGTAATTATTCACGCATGTTTTCTCGAGGATTTTTGACTAATAGGTTTGCATCGCCCATCAATTTACAATAGTCTTTCGCCACAGGTCAGTTTAGTAAACAAATACTTGGCAAAACAATACTAGCATCTCAAATATATAACATTTTATATAATATCTCATGAGCCCTAGCATTTTTTATACATAGCATTTTTTATACATAGATTAACAGTCTAATGCCAGTTAATCGTTACTAGAGAAAATAGCCGGTTAGTACAATGAAGTACTGCTTTTCGGGGTTTTATTCAGTGAAAACGTTAATTTATTTTTTATTTTTAGCAACTTTAGGTTCAGTCACTTTTCCAGTCAATATTGCTGCGCAATCGATTCAATTAAATTATTTAAACCCCCTATTTCAGTTTAGATATATTGCAGACCTGAGTATTAGCGAACCATTACAACTTCAATCGGCCACTAAAAAAGCTTTTGATTTTCGGCCATTTCAATTTAATCCTTATCAATTAAATGATGCTTCAATTAATTATTTTAGTGTCGAGTCACTGAATCATGCGACACAGATTATAGAGCGTCCGAATAGCGCTCACTGCATTAATCACCCAACCAGCTGTGCTATCACGCCCATTCCTGTCAGTCAAAAAATTGAACAACTACAAAACGGTGAAAAGCAACAAAAGTTAAGATTGAATCGGGGCGAAAGTAAAGTTTACTCGTTTTATGTGCCAGAAAATGCCAATGATGTTCATATCGCAACACAATCGGGTCGTGGCGATGTCGACTTGCTGGTAGGTTTTAATCAGATCCCAACAGTTGATAAAAACGATTGTCATCCACAAAAAAATGGTAACAATGAATCTTGTCGCCTGGATAAATTTGGTGGTGTTTACTTTATTCAGTTACAGGCTTTTGAACAATTCGAAGATGTAGAACTGATAGCCGAATATACGCAAACAGTCATCAACTACATTAAACCGATCAAAGTGACCCAACCCAATATCACTTTGGCCAGTAATCAATGGAAACGCTATTCTTACGATTTGCAGTCAGGTTATGCCAATTTAGCTATCAGTATTTCAGGTAAAGAAGGTGATATCGATTTGCATGTCAGACATGATTCAACAGGGAAAGTCACTGATTATGCCTGTCATCCATTTAAAAATGACAGCAACGAGCATTGTGTATTTAGACGCCCCAAAGCAGGAAAATGGTTTATTGATCTTTATGCCAATAATAAAGTGTCAAATGCAACCATCGAAATTCTGGCTAATCCTTAAACTCAATTAGCATGTATTTACTATATGGCATTTGTTTTAGCTATTTTGAATTAAGTTAAATTTATTTTAGTTGAGAGCAATGCCAACAGGCAAAAAAGTTATCGTCATTAGACTCACCACAAGATGCACATAACCATTGCTCGGCAGTTGAACAAGGTTCTTGTGATTCAGACTGAGGAACACAAGTTGACTGAGTCGAGTTAACTTGCAAGATTGACTCAGCCTTTTCTAGTAAATCAGCATCGTATATCCATAGTTCTGGCCAAAAAATGCCAACCGGAACCTCGCCGCCAATGCTGTATATTTGATCATTTTTTACAAAGCAATCAATTTGATTATGTATCAATATATTTTTAAAATGATGAACAATTAGCGGGTTGTCACAGCTTAACAGTTTTATCATTTTAAATTGTTCACTTTAAATTTGACCGCCTGACAATTGAATCAAATGCCTAATAATCTAGTTAAATTCGTAATAAAACCGATGTGATGTTTGCCACAGCGGGTACTCAACATCAAGATAATAACCAACATAATTATTGGGATCATCACCAATTAACAAAAAGGTTTGCGCTAACAAATCGTCAATGTGGGAAATACCAGACTTACTACTGAGCAGTTCCTCGGTAGGATTAAACAGTTTTATTTCGGGCGTGTCTGCAAATCGCTCGCTCCATAAATCCTCGGGGGAGTGACCGATTTCCATCGCTTTTAAACTAATTGGATAACAGCCAGCCTGAATTGATCTGTACTTGTCAAGTTCGCGCTCAATCAACGACAGCAACACTAAACGGCGCGCAGGACTACGCTGCATAATGTTTTGACAAATCACCTTGTGTCCTTTACGCATGGGATTTGATTGAGACTTAATATCAAGGTTAGTGATCGTAATATCAAACTTGTTACAGTTAACTGGCTCTAAAGTATGATTAAAAATTAAAAAGTTGTTTCTTAGGCCGCCAACACCAGTAAAACACTTTTCAATTTGAGGTGTTGAAAAATCAGAAAATATAAAACTACCACTTTGGCTTGCTTTAACATTGGCCGCATCTTTTTCAGAAAATAATTGCGGATCTTTCAATTCCATTTCGCGAAAGCTACCACTGAATGGCTGAACGAAAGGACGAGCATGCTTGGTTAATTGGACACCAATTCGATTGGCAACAATAATTTCATCAAGATATGTTGGACTACGTTTATTGACTCTTGAAATATTGATGCCTAAATAAAGATCAACTTCTTCGCCACTGATTTCTTTATTTAATTCAAATGCATTTTTACGTAATTTTTCAGTATAAGTATCTTTAGAGGTTGTGCTGTGCGCACGAGAAAATAACAATCGTCGCTTTAGCTCTGACTGGCTACTGGCATAATTAAAGATAAGATTTTGATACTCGGTAATTAATTGATGAAAATCCTCCAGACAGGCCTCATCTTTGAGCAATGATTTAAATCGATTATAAAATTGGTTTAACCCGCTGGTACCGGGTAGCGTGACAATGACATCAATCCCATCCTGGGTTTTTGTGAGCGCCTGAACCAATCTTTGACAAGTGGATTTATTGATTCCGGTCCACCTGGACATGCCGGCAATCGAGTGGGCTGAACGAGGAATATGCTCAAACACTTCTCGTAAAATTTTCTTAAAGTGATCGCCAATTCTCCTTACCTGACGTAAATCTACTTCGTTTAATACCATCTTAATTAAGCCTATTCCGCGATTAATATCAATAATCAAATACCAATATCAACCTGATACAATGTTTTACACGAGTTATTATTATCTTTTCTCTTATTGTTTTTGACACAAATAAGAGATTGATTTTACCACTAAATCACACAATTTTTTAGAAAATCATAATAAATACAGTAAAATTAATCGATAATTTTAACCAACTATCGATTAATTTTCCATCAAACTTATCGACTCAGCTTAAGGTTACAATAATTTATCGGTGTAACCAGCCAAGATAACTCAAACGGCTCGCTCCGGCATAGGGTGCGACAGGTAATACGGCGTGTTGAGTTGGAATTAAGAAAAGGTTCAATGTATTAAAGCTCGGATTATAAGCTTGTTCGATATTACCGTCTTCATCAAAAAACGCCAATTGCCCACCCCAGTTTTTATTCCAGTTAGGATTCATACTAAACACATAAGCAGCAACTCGGTCATGCTGGTGATGGCGATCATCATGCTCGGTTAAAAAATGCCCCGGAGAATAACATGATGCATAACTATCCGCTTTTTTAATCGCAAACTCACCGGTTAACTTGCGCATAAAATCCAACAAGGGTTCGCTATTCATAAAATAGTGCATTTGGTGCATTGGATGATCAATTTGTTCACCTAACTCGATAGCCTGAGTAATATAATACTGAATGAATGCATATTGAAATTGATTACGCGCCCTTGCGTAAATATTATTCATAAACAGCTGTCGTTGTTGCGGGTTCAAGGCTTGAATGTCAGCCAATGGGCTTTCGAAATATTGACCATTTTCATTGTAGGCAAAATACCAATGCTGATGTTTTTGCAGCAGTTGATATAAATATTGTGCTGATTCAGCAGTAAAAAAATCAGTAATCTGCACACGACCCTTTTCAGCTAATTGCTTTGCCGCATTTTCAACCTCAAGTTGTGGATTAATTTGTATTGCTTTTTGCATGTTAATGTTACATCCGGATTATTTTTTTAATTATCGACCTCAAGCGATGTATAAGCCTAAGTTATTCGAACCCAATATTTGGCTTTACCGATTATTATATAATGGTGATTATCCTCAGTAAAAATACGCGCTGGGCAATCGTTTTTTCATTGGCTAGTTTCCTTTTAACGACAGATTAACCTAAGTTGATTTGGCAATTACAACGACAAATTTTATTCCAAAAGTTTGCACAAATCTGTATGAGTCATTTTAAAATAGCCTATAGTTGTTCATTATACATTTGCAAAGCAACAAGTTTTAGCACTTTCATTCGCAGACTGGCAGCAACTCAATGAGCAATAAGAAATTCGATCAACAATATCAGAATTCACTGGATAAAATTAAAAATATCTCGATGCGCCGACTGTATTTCACCATCATGGCTCCGAGCCTGGTGGTTTTAATCATTGGCTTTATTATCCTTATTAATATCAGTCAATTTACCTTGACACAAATTACCGGTATTTTGACACTAATCATTGTGATTATTGGCGTGAGTCTGATACAAATAAAATATCAGATATTTCAAGGACTTGAACATTTATTTCTACATATTCAACAAATTAGTCAAAGCAATCGAGTTAATATCAAACTTCGCTTCGACATAAAAAAAGCCTCCATATTTGAACCTATTTTTCAAGTTTTCAATCACCAGCGTGAAGAAATTGATGCTTTGTTAACGCAGATTTATGCTTCTACCGCTCGGTTAACACCGATGGCGAATGATCTTAACGATACGCATAATGCCATGCAGCAAAAAAATCTCATGCAGGAACAGCTTGGTAATAAACTCAATGAAGCATTTGCCGAAATTTATCAAGCAGCGGCTAACTTGCATACCGACTTAAATATCATTTCTGAAAAAATCAGTGATACCAATAGCACGGCTAAAGTTGCCTTTGATGGTGCCAAAAGAAATAGTGACAGTATTAAACAGCTCACTCAAAAACTCTCTCAGGCAAGTGCACAAATTGAGCAATTACAAAAAGACAGTAGTCAGATTAATAATATTATCGATGTCATTACCTCTATTGCCGATCAAACCAACCTGCTTGCTTTAAACGCTGCAATTGAAGCTGCTCGCGCCGGAGATCAGGGAAGAGGCTTTGCGGTGGTTGCAGATGAAGTGAGAACATTGGCTGAAAAAACCAACGCCTCAACCCAGGAGGTGCGTGACATGGTATTACGTATTCAAGATGGCACGGGTTCTGTCAGTGAATCCATTGAGCAAGGCGTGAGTGCATTTCATGAGACCTTAAAGCTCTCTGAAGAATATTCACAACGACTAGAAGCAGCAATCGCTTCTATTTATCATATCAATGATCTGATTGAAAAAATCATCGTTGCTTCGAACAATCAACGAGAAATATCGTCTCATGCACAAGAAGAAATTCAATCTATTGTGCAACTGAACGCAGATGTACTGGGAAATACCCGTGAACAGGAACTTACTTCTGAAGACATGCATAAACTGGCGACCAAATTAAAGTCACTACTCGACAACTTCAGCTTTAATGAAGCCGTTTGGGACGATGCCAAAAGAATCAAAAAACATTCAGCCAACAATCAGGCCAGTTCAAATATTGATTTATTTTAATCATGAAAAATACGCAAGTGAGCTATTTGAGCAGACACTTTGCCCATTTCGTCATTAACTAACTCACTCTAATACTCGCTCCATACCTATTATCTATCTCTTTGATTTATAATCATAAAATCTAATAATCGCAAACCGTATTTATAAAATATCACTCAATGGAATTTTAATTTCGACTCATAACATAATTTTCAATCGCTGAACTATACAATTTATTTATACGTCTCTTGAATTATTGATAATTAACATTTCTGGCAAATTAAGGTTGATCTCAACAAGCAGTTCAATATAATGACGAACCGTCACATGACGATTCGTCACTTATTGCTAATGATTGACCAACTTCAAAAAAGAGTGATTCCATGAGCCCAAGAACGATCAGTAGAAACCAGCTATTACAACGTGAGCAAGAACTTATAGAGATTGCCCGTACATTAGTCGAAAACCAATGTCTGACAACGCTCACCATCGATAAACTCGTTGCGGCATCACCGTATTCAAAAGGAACAATTTATAAGCATTTCCTCAGCAAAGAAGATCTGTTGCTCGCGATTTGCAACACTTGTATGCAGGAAATCAAAGCGCTATTTATACGCGCACTTAAATTTGATGGCAGTAGCAGAGAAAAAATGGTTGCTGTAATCGTTTCGTATATTATTTGGGCTAAACTGCACCCCTCTCTGTTATTTGCAGTACTGTCAGCCCATTCGCCCAGCGTAGCAGCACGCAGTTCTGATGAAAATAATGCAATACATCAGCAATGCGAGGCTGAGCTTATGGGTTTAATGAATGTAGAAATTGGAAAAGCCATTGAATCTGGCGACTTTGATATTCCTGCAGAGATGACATTTGAACAAGTTACTTTCGCCCTATGGTCTTCAACCTGGGGCTCTTTAGCACTAATAATGAGCAAAGGAAATTCAATTAAATTGCAGCCTATGATTCTCGAAAGAGAGTCTTTTACAAATACTCGCTTAATTTTAGATGGTTTTAACTGGCGTCCTTTATCAACTGACTGGGATTACCATAAAACTATCAAAAAAATTGCAGAGGATATTTTTCAACCAGAGATAAAAGCCCTTGAAGACAAGGGTACGCCATTTATTTTTAACTAACTTTGGGAACTCACCATGGAGAAATTCTCAGATTTTATTACCCATCGTCGTTGGCTTGTCATTATTTCCACACTGATTCTCGTCGCACTGGCAGTTTTTGGTCTGGTTAAAAACGGTATGCCGTTTAAAAGTGACTATAAAGTTTTTTTTCAACCCGATAATAAACAGCTCAATGATTTTTTAAACCTACAAAAGATTTACAGTAAAAGTGATAATGTGGCAATTATTGTTGCCCCAAAAGATGGACAAATATTTACTAAAGACGCCTTGACTGCAATTTGGGAATTAACCAATGAGTCATGGCAAATTACTTATAGCTCTCGAGTTGACTCCATTACTAACTTTCAATATAGCTATGCAGAAGGCGATGACTTAATGATTGAAGATTTGGTACTCGAAGCAGACATGCTCGATGCCGAATCTATTGCAAGAGCCAAACGCGTCTCTCTTAGCGAACCGTTACTGGTGAAAAAACTGATTTCAGAAAAAGCCGATGTAGCAGTCGTCAATGTAACCATACGCCTTCCTGGCACTGACATGTCAGCTGAAACACCAAGAGTTGCGGCTTCGGTGCGTGCAATCCGAGATGAATTTGCACAACGTTACCCAGACATTGACTTTATGCTTTCTGGCGTCATTATGATGAATACCAGTTTCCCTGAAGCTTCAAAAACTGACAGCTCCGTTAAAATTCCAATTATGTTGTTGGTTGTAATTTTAACTGTTGGTATTTTATTACGTACCATCAGTGGAACAATAGGCACACTAGTCGTTATCCTGTTAAGTATTATTGGCACTATGGGCATTTGGGGTTGGATGCATGGTTATCTGACAGGGCCATCAGCCGGATCACCAATTGTTATTCTCACCTTGGCAGTTGCAGACTGTGTTCATATATTATCAACCTTTTACTACAATATGCGACATGGCATGGAGAAAATTCCAGCTTTAAAAGATAGTCTGCGCGTTAATATGCAGCCAGTTTTTCTGACAAGTTTAACCACCGCAATTGGCTTTTTAACCATGAACTTCTCCGATGCCCCACCATTTGGCGATCTCGGTAACATGGTTGCGATCGGTGTCATGCTCGCCTTTGTATTTTCAGTCACAATTTTTCCAGCCATTCTGGTAATCCTTCCCGTAAAAGTTAAAGCAACAGCGCAGCATAAACGTGACATGATGGACAAACTGGGGGATTATGTTGTTAACAATAGAAAATGGTTACTACCTGTCAGCAGTATTGTCATTATTATTTTTACCGCGTTCGTTCCCAAAAACGAATTGAATGATGACTTTGTCAAATACTTCGATCACACCGTACCATTTAGACAAGCCACGGACTTTATGCAAGCTCATATGTCAGGCATGACAACAATGGAATTATCATTTAACTCAAAACGCAGCAGCGGAATTAATGACCCCGAATTTATCAAGTTCGTTTCTGATTTTACTGACTGGCTTCGTACATTGGAAAAAACGGATCATGTCAATACCATTACCGATACTTTAAAACGCTTAAATCGTAACATGCATGGCGACGATCCGGCTTGGTATAAATTACCCGAACAGCAAGAATTGGCCGCACAGTATTTATTACTTTACGAACTGTCATTACCTCAAGGTCTTGATGTTAATAATCAGCTCAATGTCGACAAATCATCGACGCGACTACTGGTGACCTTTCAAAATTTAACATCGAATGAAATTTTGGCAATGGAACAGAAAATTACTGAACACTTTGAACAACAAAACAGTCCCTATGAACTGACCTTAGCCAGTCCATCATTAATGTTTGCGCATATAGGTTCTACCAATATTGTGAGCATGATAAAAGGATCATCACTGGCACTGATTTTAATCTCGATATTAATAGGTATTGCGCTACGCTCGTTCAAGTTTGGCTTAATCAGCCTGCTACCCAACTTAACACCTGCCGCAGTTGGCTTTGGTTTATGGGGTATGCTTGTTGGTGAAGTCGGTCTCGGTCTTTCAGTGGTAATGGGTGTAACATTAGGCATTATTGTTGATGACACGGTACATTTTTTAAGCAAGTATATTCGAGCCAGACGTGAGAAAAACCTAAGCTCTGAAGATGCCGTACGCTACAGTTTTGCCAGTGTTGGTAAGGCATTATGGATCACAACCATGGTGTTGATTGCTGGCTTTTTTGTTATGGCAACATCAAGCTTTAAAGTCAATGCAGAAATGGGATTACTGACCGCAATTACCATTTTAATTGCGTTAATTATTGATTTTATCTTCCTGCCACCGTTATTGATGTTACTAAAATCATCAAACAAACAGGAAAAAGAATCGGCAAATAATACACTGAGTAAAGATGAAACACCTCAGTTAAATCCCGCATCAACTAAATAGTCGTCGAATTAAATAGTTGTCGAATATCAAGTGGCGATAATTACAATTTATCGCCCAACAAATTTAATCATTTAAAATTGTTTTGGAGACAAGAATGAATTTTTTGAAAGCAAGTATGTTATCAATTCTGACAATACTGACCTTTTCAACATTACAGGCAGGAGAAGCGGAAAATCGTGGTCTTGAAATTTCCAAGGAGTCAAAGAAAAGAGATATCGGTTGGAAAGACAGTCAGGCAGAACTGGAAATGTTATTAAAAAACCAACACGGCGAAACCTCACAACGTTTTATGAAAATTAAATCAATGGAACAAGAAAATGATGGCGACAAAAGCTTAACCGTTTTTGAGTCACCTAACGATGTAAAAGGCACCGCATTCTTAAGTTTTTCACACCCAACGGCTAACGACGAGCAATGGCTATATTTACCCGCGTTAAAACGAGTAAAACGAATTTCTTCACGCAATAAGTCAGGTTCATTTATGGGCAGTGAGTTTTCATTTGAAGATCTGACATCTTTTGAAATTGAAAAGTACAAATATAAATATATTGGCGATGAAAAAATTAATGATATGGATTGCTACATCGTTGAACAATATCCAGTTGATAAATATTCTGGCTATAAAAGACGAGTTGTTTGGATAGATAAAGCAGAATACCGTCCAATTAAAATGGACTTTTATGATCGTAAAGACTCATTACTAAAGACCCTTGATTTTTCTGAGTATAAACAGTATTTGAACAAATATTGGCGTGCATCAAACCTGAACATGGTGAACCACCAATCAGGCAAAAGCACAGTATTGACATGGAAAAACTACGAATTCCAAATTGGACTTGATGAAAAAGACTTTAATAAAAATGCCCTGAAACGAGCGAGATAATAATGAAAAAAATTTTCTCAATTTTTATCTGCTCGATGCTGCTCAATTCATTGGGCGGCACCGCTAATGTACAAGCCGATGAATTTGAAATGCGTGGCAACGTAGAGTTGCAAGGTCGCTTTTTTCTGGAAGATGCACTCTACCCTACACAGCATGACACTGACTTTTCACTAGCATTAGCACCAGAGTTTTTTTGGAGCTGGAATGACGGGAATGATACTCTCGAATTTTTTCCATCGGTACGTATTGACCAACATGATGATGAACGAACACATGGTGATATTCGAGAGCTGAGTTGGGTTCATGTGAGTGATGAATGGGAAACTCGTATTGGTATTCGCCGTGTTTTTTGGGGTGTTACCGAGTTTCAGCATCTGGTCGATGTCATCAATCAAAGCGATTCGGTTGAAGATGTGGATAATGAAGATAAACTCGGTCAGCCAATGCTAAACTTATCTTTAGTCAAAGACTGGGGAATACTCGACCTATTTATTTTGCCCTATTTTAGAGAAAGAACCTTTGCGGGCGAAGAAGGCCGCCCCGGCATTCCTTTTATTAATAGTGATGATCCACTTTATCAATCCAGCGATAAAGAAAAGCATGTCGACTTTGCTGCTCGCTGGACACGTAGTATTGGAGACTTTGAAGTAGGTTTATCAGTATTTGATGGTACCAGTCGTAATCCAATCCTGTTACCCAATGAAGCAATATTACCTGAGCTGGAACTAATTCCTTACTATCAGCAGATCACTCAAGTGGGATTCGAACTCCAAGCGATCATTGGTGACATGCTATGGAAATTAGAGACGATCCATAACAGTAACGATATAGAAGACTTCTGGGCAGCTCAAGGTGGTCTTGAATATACTCAATACGGTATTTTAGATAGCAATGCTGATTTAGGCTGGTTGGTTGAATATGGTTGGGATGATCGCGGTGAGCAAAGTCAATCCACTTTTCAAAACGATCTGTTCTTTGGAAGTCGACTGGCATTAAATGATGTTGACTCCACCGAACTCTTATTTGGTTTTAGCTACGACCTTGACTTTGAATCGACGAGTGTCTTACTTGAAGCCAGTAAACGATTTGGTAACAGTCTAAAAATTTCGCTAGACATGCGTTTGTTTGAATCAGACGATCAAGCCGATCCTTTTTATGGATTTAGAAGAGAAGATCACGTGCAGTTAACTGCACAATACTTTTATTAGTCATTATTTGCCGGCTTATTTTTATAAACATTTTTTGGCACGTCGCTTTTACCAGTAAAATACTGGTGAAACAACAACAAATTTATATTAACCTTCAACACCCTTGATACCCGATTAATGACCTAATCGGGTTTTTTTATCGCTTTAATTAAAAATCTTGGCTAAATCTCACATACGTTCAAGAACTTTAAGCAATAACACTAATGATTTTAAAAAAATACCAATGAATTTATTCCTAATACTACTCAAGTAAAAAATGATATTTACCTCATTATTATATGGTGATTGACAACTCTATCAGAACTTAAAATTGTAAGAACTCCAACACTCCCAAACTCTCACATTTCATTAAAAATTTCATAATCAAATAAGTTACTTAACTTTCATTTTCAAACACTATATTCACGCATTGATAACACCACCATTATTTTGCCAACACACTTTAACGATCAGTTTCAGGATTTTTCTATGCGAGCAATACAATCAATTTCACACCGATATTTAAAATATATTTGGGGGTTGATAGCACTATTCGCATTTAACGCTTATGCCGAAATCCCCCTTATCTCCAAACGCCAACGGCTCATTCAATCTGGGTTTCTTGGAAAACAACAAGTGGTAGTGAAAGTACTGTCGAGTACGGATTATCAGCCGACTCGCTACAACAAAGCACCACCGGAAATAATCAAAGTTTAGCGACAGATTATCAATATCATAGTGTTCAATTAACCGGTTTAAAAGCGAACACCTTGTATTACTACCGCACAAAAACCGGTAGTGAAACCTCAGCCATTCATCGCTTTAAAACACAACCGGCAGCGGGAGAAAACAGCGGTCATTTACGCATTCTAGTACTAGGCGATCACCAAATCCGTGGTGAAGATCGCTACTTAAAATTAGTTACCGCAGCCAAACAAAAAGTTGAATCACTTTATGGCAGTCATATTGAAGAAAGTATTAACCTGATTTTAAATGATGGTGACCAGGTCGATGTAGGTACGCTGGATCATTATGAAAATCTTCACTTTGCCCAATCAGCGCTCCTCTCACTCAACTTACCAATTATGACAACTGTAGGAAATCATGAATACTATAGTGATGGTGAGTTAAAAAACTATCGTGCCCATTTCATTTATGATGGCACCGCCTATCAGGGTATCGCACCTGCCGCCGATGAAACTTATTATGCTTACCAATCCGAGCGCGTGTTGTTTGTTCATTTAAACAGTATGAAAGTAGACAGTTATGCCGAAGCACATCCTATTATTTATAAAAATAATGAGCAAGTCATGCATTACGACCGTCGCTTAATCGATACCTTTGAGCGTCAGCTTGACGGCGGCGCACCGGAGCGTCCGAGTATAACCAATACGATAGAGCAAGCAATTACGCTTCCATATACCTTTATCAGCAGTGCTTTTCAAACAACACAAAACACCGCTACCATTAGTGAACAATTCAACTCTACCCAGTTTCAAATTGCCACTTTGGCTGTTGGTAACTACTATGCGGTTGTATTACTTAATGACGGTTATACCGAAGCCACCTCTCGCATAGAGTTTAGTGTAACTGACCTACTAACATTAACAGCGGATAAATCTCGGTATTTAGTTGGACAAACAATCAATCTAAGTTGGGCAAATACTGCTGGCAATAGCAAAGATTGGATTGGCATTTATCAACACGAGCATGTGCCAGGTTCTAGTGTATCAACTCAATGGCAATATATTACCAGCCGTTCAGGTACAGCAACTTTTAATGAATTACCTGAAGGCCAATATTATGCTGCCGTATTTTTAAATGATGGTTATGACGAAGCGACAGGCCGAATTGAGTTTACGGTCAATCCTCTCCCCGAGTTAATTGCCAGTAGCAGTGCTATTTTCAGCAATGAAACCATTCGTTTTGATTAGAAAAACCTTGTTGGCGATACCAGTGAGTCATTAAGAATTTACCAAACAGGTAGCGTCTCAAAAAATTTAATCAAACGCACAGATATTGAAAATACGTCAGGTTCATTGGAAATTGGCGATTTGCTTGAAGGAAGCTATTATGCGGTTATTGTTGTTAATGACACTGAGGAAGAATTAACCACCCATGTAGATTTTAGTGTCACCTCACCACCAGTAGCTGGTGACATCGATAGTGATGGCAAAGTTACTATAAAAGATCTTGGTTTGTTAAGAAAAAGTATAAACCAATGTAGCGGAAATAAAAGATACAACGAACGTGCCGATTTGGATGAAAGCGGTTGTGTCAATCACCGCGACATTCAACTGTGGTTTGAAATTTACCATCAACAAAGGCACTGGAAAAACTGGCTAATATGGTTTTTCCGACAATGGTTTGTTCAATAAAAATCAAGAAACAAGCCAAGTGATAAAGTGAACAATAAACTCACTTTATCACTTCATTTCAAGTCGATTTAAAAGCAAACTCAATCACAGTTCTTCAATGTTTTTTACTAAATAGCCATTTTTTATGACAACCTATCAAAACAAATATCAACTTTCTTTTTTTTATTCAGTAATATTTACCATTTTACTCAGTACATATAGCACAACCGCCGATGCCCATTTAAGTGGTTACACTGACACAGCAATTCAAATTGCCAAACCAGGCATTCAGGTCACTTATACACTACCCCGTGACAATATATTAGAGCTTCCACAAAATTCATTCACAAAAGATACTAAAAACATCATCCTTGCACCAGAGAACTATCAAGCAATTATCAGTCAAGGTTGGTCTGTCAGTGCCAACAGACGAAATTGTCACCGTTTAAATATTCAATCCTTCCAGCTCACACAAGTGCAGGCATATCAATACAAAATTACTTATCAATGTCCTCAAGGTATTGACAATATCCAAATTAACTATTATCTCTTTATTAATCAGTCGCGAGGTCATCAAAATTATGCCCGTGTTTTTATGGCCGGTGAAGAAATGAGAACGCGATTTACTTTTGATAAAAACTCACTTGATATACCCGTTACAAAATTATTGACACAATGGGATAAAAAATTAAGCCCCACATTTATTAATAAAGATCTGAACCAATCATATAATCCAGATACATCACTAATAACAACAGCACAAAAAAAACCAACTAAAATAGATAACGCTTTTACTGCAAACTGGCGCTGGTTAGAGCCCGGATTTATTATTATGGGAATGCAGCATATTCTGCTAGGACTCGACCATATACTTTTTGTTATTGCCCTTCTTTTGGTTGCAATGAAATGGCGCCAGCTAATTAGTTGCATTACCTTATTTACATTGGCTCACTCGATAACTTTAGCATTATCGTATATGGGCATACTCAAAATTTCTCCGACGATTACTGAACCACTAATCGCCCTCACCGTATTAATTATTGGCTTTGAAAATCTGTATATCTTACGTGCAAAAACTGAAACAGCTTTACAGCGCTCTCACCCATTTTTAATTTTTATTTTTGGTTTAATTCATGGCGTCGGACTCAGCTACCAACTTACCGAATATGCTTCGGGCTACCCAATTACAGGTCGCTTATTTTTGTTTAATATGGGGGTTGAAATTGGCCAATTGATGATCATCTTGGTACTTTACTGGCCTATAATGCAATTACTTCACTTTAAAAATGGTAAGAATATTCTGATGATTCTATCTGTTCTGATTGCCATAGCTGGTGGCGGCTGGTTTATTGAAAGAGTCATTTAAAATGATAAATCAGATAAATACAATTTAACGGGTGAATACGATACTTCATGACTACAATAATTTTTCTATTGCTCTCAAATTATTAACTCGCTAATATCAGCCATTGTTATGTTCAGATGAAACATGTGATCAAATTGAAAATTAACTTTGTAATTGCGCAAGATGATCTTTCCGATGGCAAGATTATTGAGTTACTTCAAGCTCATTTAAACGAGATGCAACAGTATTCACCACCAGAAAGTATTCATGCACTGGATAAAGCAGCGATGCATTCCGCCGATATTACTTTTTGGGGAGCACGCTACCAAAATCAGTTAATTGGTTGCGGCGCACTTAAGCAACTTTCACCAAAAGCAGGTGAAATAAAATCAATGAAAACCAACCCTAATTTTCTACGCTGTGGTGTTGGTGCATCAATCCTGCAACATATTCTAGCCGAAGCAACAAAGCGTACTTATCAATCAGTCAGTCTCGAAACGGGAACTCATGCGGCTTTTGATCCGGCGGTTAGTCTTTACTTAAAAAATGGATTTGTTGAGAGCAACCCATTTGGTAGTTATCAACGAGAGCCCTTTAGTCGATTTTATACTAAACAATTATAAATGACTGAAGCTAGAACTATCTGTTAAAGAACAACTTATAAAAACGATTTTACTAACCAGCCGCTTGACATATGTATAAGCAACACAATATGATACGTTATATCATAAATTATTGATTTTGGTATTATTAGATTTTGAGATTTTCACTAAAAATACTGATTTTATCTTGTCTTATAAAAACTTGAGACTGCTTCTTCATGCTAAAAGTAAACCAGTTAAGTAAATCATTTGGTCATAAAAATGCCGTTAAACAGCTCAGTTTTCGGGTTGAAACAAGCCAAGTATATTGTTTGCTTGGTGGTAATGGTGCGGGCAAAACCACCACTTTAAATATGTTACTGGGATTTATTGAGCCTGATAGTGGATATGCAGAATTCAATAGCATTGATTTATGGAAAGATCGAAGAGTGATACAAAAGTCGATTTTTTATCTCCCAGAAAATATTAATCTTTATTCCGAATTAACGGCTATCGAAAATCTCAAATACCTGACTCAGTTAAGCGGATTAACAATCGATGAAGCCACTATCAAAAAAGCATTAATAGAGTGTGGTTTAGCCGAGCAAGCTCATAATAAATCAACTCGAGCATTTTCTAAAGGAATGAGACAAAAAGCAGGACTTGCCTTAGCCCGCTTGAAAGATGCCAAATTATTACTACTTGACGAACCAACCAGTGGCCTTGACCCAAGTGCCACTTATGAATTTGTCCAATTGATACAACGTCTAAAAGCACAAGGTGCAACTATCGTTATGATAACGCACGATTTACAGTGTGCTTGTTTACTCGCTGATGAAATAGGCATTCTCCAAGCAGGAAAGCTGGTTCAAAATATTACTAATAATGATCTGACCCTTGAAAAACTAGAACAATACTATTTTCAGAGCACTATTTAAATAATGATCTTTAATATACTGTCTCACGAATGGACAACACATCGACAAAGTAAGTTACAAATCATTTTGCTGACTTTAATGATAAGCTTACTATTATTGGCCATGTTTATTCATTGGAATCAACAACAAGCTCTCATTCAGAGTCAACAGATTTGGCAAGAAAAAGCCGATAATTTTTGGCGAAATCAACCAGACAGACACCCTCACCGAGTGGCACATTACGGCCATGTTGTTTTGCGTCCAACTGCGCCATTAAGTTTTATTGATGCCGGCATCAGTCCCTATGTTGGCAACTATCTATTTTTGGAAGCTCATCGACAAAACAGTAGTGCAATTCGAAATACGTTGCTCAGTCCAACAATCATGAAGCTAGGATACCCTTCAGTGTCCACTCTAATGATTATACTTTGGCCATTAATTTTAATTATTATTGGCTATGGCAGTTTTAGTCATGAAAGAGAGTCCGAGCGACTAAAGTGGTTACTAAGTATGGGCGCTACCATCTGGCAGTTGTTTGTTGGAAAGTCGCTACTATTTATAATTTACACAATACTATTACTGGCAATTATTGCAACAGTTACATTGTTTTTCCTAATTTTTAATAACACCCTTTCACTCACGGTTGTCATTGAATTATTTATGCTATTAATCGTATATGGGTTATATAGCGCTTTTTGGATTATGCTGATATTCATCTTATCTTATCGAGTCCAATCCAGCACAACCAGTTTAGCAGGGCTACTATTAACCTGGTTGTTTACGGTTGTGCTAATTCCCAAACTCAGTGTTGAATTAAGTGAAAATATTTATCAAACGCCCGATCGCCTTAATCTCCACATTGCACTAGAAAAAGCAGTCAAAGCCATTGGTGACTCACATAACCCAGATGATCCTTACTTTACCGATTTTAAATCGCAAGTTTTAAAAAAATATGGGGTTAAAAGTATTGCCGAATTACCCGTTAATTGGAAAGGATTAGTAATGGCTGAGGGAGAACGTATTCAAAGTGAAATTTACAAAACTCATTTTCAAGCTATTACAGATCAATATCAGCAGCAACAACAAGTAAGCGCATGGTTTGGCTTTTTATCACCGGGTATAGCCATCCATCAGTTATCGCAAATTTTGACAATTAATGATCGCATTTCCAATCATCACTTTGAACTGGCGGCCGAAGCATTTCGCTACCAGCTTATTCAAAGTTTAAATGAGATACAAACACATCATATTGACTATGAAAACAATAGCACACAAAAAGCCAGTCAATCCTTCTGGCAGCAAATGGGTTTATTTAACTACCAGCATCCAACACTCAATGAAAGAGTCAACCAGGCATCTATTTCATGGCTAATACTTTGCTTTTGGGTTGCGGTACTGCTATCTGGCATAATTTATTTTAAAAAACAATGGTATTTACCATGAGTCGCATACTGTTCGAATTGAGACTAATTTTAAAAAATAGCGCTTTTCTTATTTTATTAATCTCTTATTTTATTATCTTGCTATTAGCGACTAGCTTTGGCATTAATCGATATCAACACGAAATAAAACAAATTGAACAGTCTGCCAGCTATTTTACAGAAAACAAATCAGCCTGGAAAAATAAAGATTCACTCAGTCCAGGCATGGCTGCCTATTATATTTTTGAACCAGCAGTATTCACACCCTCACTCTGGTCTGCGCTATTTCATGGTGAGCGAAAAGAACAACTTACCCAACAGCGAATTAGAATTTTATCGATACATAGTCAAATTTACGGAAATCCCGTCACCAATAAAACCCACCTAAGTATTGGTCGGTTAGACGCTAGTTTTATTTGGTTATATTTAATGCCTTTGGTAATCGGCCTAATATCAGTCACTTGTATAGCTGACGAACGTAGGCTCGAAAGATGGCCATTAATATCATCTGTCACTGAAAGCCGTGCGCGATTTATTCTGTATCGATTGAGTGCACGCTTTCTACTCATCTTGTTATTTAATTCATTAACATTAGTAATTGCCAGTATTTCTTTAAGCATTCCATTGAATCAAACGAGTATTTATATTTTTGGTATTTTATTTTTGTATCAGTTATTTTGGTTTTTAGTTTCTGGTATTGTCATCGTATTAAATAAAAATGCGGTACAAAGTTTATTGCTGTTTATCAGTTTTTGGTTAATCAGTGTTTTTGTTATCCCAGGTATTTACTATTTACAAAAACTAGAGAGTCAATCGGTCAATACGGGAATTGAGTTGTTGATGACACAGCGTCAATTAATGAATGACAGTTGGGATAATGATCAGCAATCAGATTTTAATCAGTTTATTGCTAAACACCCACAATGGAAAAATCAATCACGAACCATCAAACCAGGCGACTGGGATTGGTATTATGCCATGCAAAAAGAAAGTGATAACAAGGTTAGTCAGTTAGCCAATACTTATCATGAACAACAACTCAATACCCAGTCAATTTGGTTATGGTTATCACCAACGTTAACAATTCAAAATGAACTCGAAACAATCGCCAGTACAAGTTCTCGATCTTATATTCATTATCGTCAACAAATTATACAGTGGCATCAGCAACTACAAAATTTCTGGTTTCCTTACTTATTTTTAGACAAACCCTTTCAGCCACAAGACTTAGATAACGTGCCACCTTTTAACTATCAAAATAGTTATCAGGGTAGCAACGTTGCTTTAATTTATTTTTTCTTGCTAAATTTAGCCATTTTATTCATTGCAGCTCGATGGTACAAAATACGTTATTTTTATGATGTTATGCCATCTATTGATAATCCCTTATCAAAAAAGTTAAGTCTGGCAACCAATCGAGTAAAATGAATAAGCAATGTAAAAATATTTTGTCAAAATAAATCGTTTATTCATAAATATACCCGACGACACAGTCTTGTGAGGTAAGCACGATGGTCAATGAGATGTTACATTTAAGCCTGTCAGATTAATGTAAGCAACATTTTTTAAATTTCTTTCCACTTCCACATGGGCAAGGATCATTCCGACCAACATTTTTATTCTGGTTGATCACTTGTTCAACAGGCAAACTGGATAAAGCGTTTTGCTGGCTAATTTTATGTCCGATACTTCCGGCATCTAATATCGCTCCTTGTAATATATCACTAACACTTTGCTTACAACTTAATAATTCACCTAAAATATTTGGAATATCACTCTGCTCACTCTCTTGCAAAACCTTTGGCCAACTAGCAGTTTGAATCATCATTAAATTAACAAAACCAACGACAAGATCATTTTCACTATCGTCTTCTATTGCCTGCTCCCATAATTCATGCAACCATTCATAGGCATTAAGATAGCCCAATGCAAAATCCTTTAATTCTTTTGAAGCGCCATTAACCGTATCAAAACTGTCTGGTTGAAATAAATTAAAAGCTTTTTCTTTGTTAAAGCAATCATTACAATAATTTGACCAACACATTAGCGACGCCATAAATTGTTCACATTGCTCATCAGTATCGTAATTAATCTCTGCGTCTTCATCGACGGCAAGCATTGGAATCCAGTCACTAGGGTAAATTAACTCTGGGGAAGAACAAACACCGGTTATAAAACCTAAAATAAAAAAGGGGCTTCCAGTTGTTTAGCTAGCGCTTCATTTTCAAAACAACTTAAGTAGTCTGTTAAATCGAATTTTTTCACTTCACTATATTCTCTTGTTAGTAATTGACATGATTATACGCCATCATCCAGAAACATAAATAAACAGGGTACGATTTTCTGCAGAGCGAACTATCCCTATGTTTTTTCACGTTTCCCCTATCAATTATGAGTACCTTTTCATTAATGTATTTGAGTTCTATGGCAGAAACATTAAAAAAGAACTCAGTTAGGTTTTTAAAGGACTTAAAATTGTTGATGTTGTAATGAAGTCAGCTTACATTAATCACAAAATCAAAATTTTATTCACACGATTATTCATAAACCGCAATTAACTCGCGCGCAGAAGTCCTATTATGTCCAGCACAGCTAATAAAGCGCTGCACTTTAAAAGATTCAATTTTTGCATCACGATAAATAAAGCGGGTAAATTCATTATCGTGGTTTGAAATAACCACTTTCACCCCGCGATTAGCAAGATGCGCCGATTTTGCCGCAAGATTAGCCTGCGTATTTAAACAAAAGGTATGCTTGGAATAACTGGTAAAACTGGCAGTTACCGATAATGGTACATAAGGCGGATCACAATATACGATGTCACCTTGTCTTGCACGATTCATTAATGCCGCATAATCACCACAAACAAACATCGCATTTTTTGCCATTTTAATAAAATGCTGCATTTCTTTTTCTGGAAAGTAAGGCTTAGCATAACGACCAAATGGCACATTAAAACCGCCAGACTGATTATAGCGACAAAGACCGTTATAACCATGTCGGTTTAAATAAATAAAAAGTGCCGCTCTGCGACGACCTTTTACATCACCATTAAATTCACTACGAAATGCCAGATAAGCTGCTTGGGAATTATTTTCCGGGATAAAAAATGAACGGGCATAGCGAATAAATTGTCCTCGTTCTTTTTTTAAACATTGATATAGATTAATTAAGTCGGGATTAATATCACCTAATAGATATCGCTCAAAATTAAGATTAAGAAACACCGCCCCCGAGCCGACAAAAGGCTCAATGAGCTTCTTACCCGCTAAATGAGGCGTCAGTTTTTCTAATAACCTGTATTTTCCACCAGCCCACTTTAAAAAAGGTCTGGTTGGCTGATTCGACATGTATCACGATTTTTACGAAATTTCACAAATAGCCCGCAAGTTTACGCAATCTCAGCGCACATGGGAATCGGTTTAGTAAAAAATTTTAGTCGAAGGAAAACACTAAGCGTCAATAGACAATTGTCGATTGATATTGACATCGGTATAAGCCCCAGAGGACTCAATCTTTTGATTCAATGAAAGCTTTAATTGAAGCCTATTGGCCACAGGAGTTTCGGGTGAGGTTGATTTTCGGTCACTTTGCAGGCGTTGAGTCTGCGTTTGACTTTCTTCATCATCTTGAGATTGCACCGACTCATCTCCACTAACTTGTTGTGCCTGTGCTTCTCTTTGCTCTAAATTAAGCTCAGTCAGGGCCTGATTTGCGATTTGACTAGCAATGGCTGCAACTTTGAAATCTTGCGCCGAAGGGGATGCGGGCGCTAGTGCCGCCCGTCTAACCTGCGCCATTTTGTCAATTGTAGCCTGGGGATTATCTGCAACTTTACTGGTATTAATGCTAACTTCGCCAGCAACGGCATAACGTTTACCATCGGGGCCAATTTTAAAGGATAATTGTGGCGCACCAGCATATTGCCCACCGGCATTGGCATGCGCAGCTTCATGTGCCCGGACTTCGCGATCTCGGCGCTTGAGCTTGTCAATTTGCTGAGTCTCTAAAGCTTGCTGGCGCTGCTCTTGCGAATTATTACCTTGTTGCTCTTGTTGTTCAGTATTCTCTTCTTGACGCGACTCTTTTCCTTTAGTTGAACGATTATCGGTAATCGCATTCTTTTGCTCATTCGAGTCGGTACCGTTTTTTAAATTGGTATTTTCAGTTGCAGAGGTGGCCTCTGGAATTGGCGGTTTTTGCGCGGCTTCGGCTGCTACAGCTTCAGTAGGTATATTAGCTGTAGTAACCGGTAGCACAATTGGCGCAGAGACGATGAGCATTTAGCGAATCCAGAATTTAACAATAGTCAAAAGGGGCAAAATATCATTTGTCTACGCTTTCACATCCAGCAATGTTCCAACTAAGTCAGACGCGGTTTCGACCACTTTAACATTAGCCCTGGCATCATTTTCGGCACGTTGTAATTCAATTAAAGAGGTTGTCAAATCTTCTGTTTGCACACTTTCTTCAGTTGAGTTTTCGACCGATTGAGAGGCTATTTGTTGTGCGGCTTCAGCCGCACGATTAGTTGCATCTTGAAAGCCTTGTACGCCGATATTAAGAATATTGCCGATTTCCATAAAGACCTCAATTAATAGGTGAATTAAATGGCTAATCAACCTTCGTGAATAACCATCAAAGTATAACTATGCTCAGCATATCGGCAGTAAAGCACAAAAATTAAGCAAATTGAGTATTATTTTACTATTTTTATAATAATCAAAGAGTTAATAATCAATTGCTATATAAATCAGGCGAATCAATTCATCCGCTTTGCACAAACATAGTAATTTCAGCCAGTTTTTCCTATCACGCTACCGTTATAGCGGCTTAAAATGATAGCTGTTTAGCGACATAGTTAGGCACAACTATACTTTCCCCGCCTTGGGCAAAGTGCCCATCAAGTGCATAAGCCATTTTTTCTAATGGCGCTTGTGCATAACCAAACTGCTGAATTTCTTGAATATATCGACTAATAAATCCCTGAGCCCCCAATAGCTGCCATTGCGCTACATGTACCAGTTCATGAAAATGAATACGCATCGATTCAGCTGATTGAACAAGGATATAGTAAGTGTCCTTATAAGTAATTGCTGAAGCAGGCATATCAATAAAATCACCTAACCCCATTTCACTGAGTTCAGGAAACTCTGGCTTGGGAATTTTATCGACAACAACATAACTAGCATTATCTAAAAATGCTTCAGAGTAAAATGCAGCAAAAGGTTGTAAAAATTGTCGACAGCTTATTTTTTGTTCGCTATATGTCCGATTAAGATTATCAATCCAGTTATTGATTTTGTTTAACATCAATTCATTCCTTTAAATATTTAATGAGAATTTTAGACGTCTCTTGAATTAGAAACATCGGAGGATTATTGCCTATCATTTTATCATCAACGCTATGGCCAATCCTATGCCACAGTTTGCTTTAAACAGACCAATATGGGCAAATCTACAATATTAATAAAAGTTCATTGACCCACTTTTTCACTCGTGTAGCATTAAGCGCTATTTTACGATGCGTGACATCCCCCTGAAAATAAGAAGAGAATAACATGCAAAAATTAGTTCAGGCATTTCCTATTTGGACCATACTGGCAAGTGGTCTAGCACTGATTGAACCTTCCTGGTTTACCTGGTTTAGTGGCAGTTTAATCACTTGGGGACTGGGTATTATTATGCTATCGATGGGGTTAACCTTAAAGTTCGATGACTTTGCAGAAATTGCTCGCTCACCAAAAGGGTCACTGGTTGGGGTCGCTTTGCAGTATACCATCATGCCATTGCTTGGCTGGTTAATTGCCAACTTCTTTAACTTACCAACCGAATTGATGGTTGGCTTAATTCTGGTTGCCTGTTGCCCAGGGGGAACGGCCTCAAATGTTATTTGCTATCTGGCAAAAGCCAATGTCGCACTTTCAGTTGCTATGACAGCGGTTTCAACACTGCTTGCAGTAATTATGACTCCCTTACTGACAACCTGGCTGGTTGGCTCAAAAGTTGAGGTCAATACAATGGGATTATTTTTGGGCACTTTAAAGGTTGTCATTTTGCCCATCTGCCTGGGTTTATTAATGAGTCGTTTTACCCCCGTATTAACCAGTCGCTTAAGAGTGTTTTCTCCCTTGGTTGCTGTCATTGTAATTGTATTAATTGTTGCCAGTATTATTGGTGCAGGACGCGATCAAATAATTGCTTCAGCCGTCAACTTAATTGCCGCCGTATTTACCTTGCATGCACTGGGTTTTTCTATTGCATTTTGGGCGGGATACTGGGTAACTGGATCTGCGCAGGATGCGCGAGCAATTTCTATTGAAGTCGGCATGCAAAATTCTGGGTTAGGTGCTTATTTAGCACGAAGTAACTTTGCCAATCCTGCCACTGCAATACCCAGCGCCGTATCCAGCTTATTTCATTGCGTAATTGGTTCAATCGTTGCCGCCTGGTGGTCACGAAGGAAAAACAATCAATAAAACATCATTAAAAAAGGCCGAATCAAACGGCCTTTTTTCTTTTCATGCTATGCGACTTAACGGCTTATATTTGATAATCGACAATTGGTAAGCCAAGTGGTTTAAGTTGTGTTTTTAATTGCTTGGCATCACCAACAACAACAATAACCATTTCATCAAAATTCAAATGCTTTTGGGCAAGTTTGTTAATTTCCTCAAGCGTGATAGTGTCAACTATTTCACTGCGCTGTTTAACAAAATCAGGTTGCAAACCATATTCTAATATACGTGCTAAAAATTTAAGTTTAGCGCTAGGCGTTTCATACTTAAGCGCATCCCGCTGATTAACAGCTTTACGCATAAATGCCATTTCTGCCTCTGTTGCTCCAGCTTGATAGTATTGCTGAATTTCCTTCATAAATTCAGTAATTGACTTATCGGTTACATCAGCACGAACTTCAGCGCTGGCGGTAAATTGTCCAGCCAGCTTTGTTCCACTAAAGACGGAACCAGCCCCATAGGTATACCCTTTATCTTCACGCAAATTTAAATTAATTCGACTGTTAAAAGCACCACCTAATGGATAATTCATTAAGTATGAGCGATAAAACTCTCCTGTTGTATCATATTTGATTGCTCGCTTACCAATACGAATAGCCGACTGCGCAGAATTATCTTTATGTACAAGATAAATTGTACCAGTTTTAACTTTTGGCTCTGGTAAATTAAGCGTAAGCTGAGGGCTTTCGCCTTTCCAGTTTTTAAACTGAGTAAACATTTGCATGATTTTAGGTTGTGGTAAATCAGACACTGCAATCAATTGACTATCTGCCGGTTTAAAATGCTTTTCATAAAAGGCTTTTACATCATTTAATGAAATTGCAGTAATCGTTTCCTCAGTACCATTATTGGGTAATGCGGCAATATTATCTTCATGAAGCAACTGGCGAAAAGCACGATTTGCTAAATAGCCGGGTTCTTTTTTGCTATTTTTTATATCTTGAACGGCATTATTTTTTACTCGACTAAAATCTGCTTCGTTAAAGGCGGGCTGTAATATTTTTTCCTCGAGTAACGCTAAAGTTGCGGCTAAATTTTTAGTCAGCGTATTGACACTGATAGATAAATAATGATCACCATTAGTAATCGTAATATCGCTACCTAATTTACGTAACTCATTACTCATCGATTCGCCATCACGCTGCGCGGTTGATTCATTAAGCATTTTAGCCAACAAATCAGCAATACCAGCTTTTTCTTTTGCTGCAAATAAATGTCCAGCAGGCACTTTAAATAATAAAGCGGTTGTAGGTGTTTCAGTACTTTGTGTGCCTAAAATTTTAATACCATTGGGTAATGAATCACGCCAAATTTCAGGGATACTTACCGATAGACTTTTCGCAGCAGCCGGAATTTTTGAACGGTCAAGAGAATCCTTAGCTTGTCTGAGTTGCAATTCATCAGCTGACACCTGTTTTGGCGGAGTTAAAATGCGCTCAGGCATTTTATAATTATCTTTTGCGGCAATCATATTGGCTTTGCCATTCGGCACAATGCTTAAAATAACCGCAGACTTTCCTTTGATATATTGTGCATAAACTCTCATCACATCTTCTCGCGTAATCGAGGTATAACGCTCAATATCTTTTTCAATATAATTAGGATTACCAGTAAAAGTCTGATTGGCAGCTAATTGACTGACTTTGCCCGAGACACTTTGTAAACCAAACATATAGCGAGACTCAGCTTGTGCTTTTGCCCGAATCAAATCGTCATCTGTCACGCCTCGTTCTTCAAACTCAACAAGCGTCTGTCGTATAATTTTTTCTACATCAGCTAAAGACTTGCCCGAAGCAGGATGTGGCAACGCATATAAATTAAATGTACATGCAAGTTCGGCACAAGGGTGATTAACCGATGCATTCACCACTAGCTGATTTTTAATTAAGTTTTTATAAAGTAGCGAAGTTTTACCTTCCCCTAAAATTGAAGCCAGTAAATCCAGTGCGGCTTCATCTTCATGACGCACATATACCGTAGGATAACTCATATAAATAAGCGGCAGGTGAACATTATCTTCTATTGAAACATAACGATCTTGCTTTAACACAATCGCATCTTTCTCCGGCATAGTTACTTCTGGACCGCGCGGAATACTGCCGAAATATTTAACCACTTGCGCTAATGTTTCATCAACATCAATTTTTCCACCAATGGTTAGAGTTGCATTATTTGGTCCATACCAACGCAGGAAAAAAGCTTTTAAGTCATTCACATCGACCCGGTTTAGATCTTCCAAATAACCAATAACTGGCCAGGAATAAGGATGTCCCGCGGGATAAAGTGCTTCACTCACAGTTTCATAAAGTCGACCATAAGGACGATTATCAATACGCTGACCTCGCTCGTTTTTAACGGTCTCACGTTGAATTTCAAATTTTTCCTGAGTAACGGCTTTGACCAAAAATCCCATGCGATCGGCTTCAAGCCACAACATTTTTTCGAGTTGATTAGCTGGTACTGTTTGAAAGTAATTCGTTCTATCAGCATTCGTTGTACCATTCATGGTACCACCTGCTTCGGTAACGAGTTTAAAATGCTGTTCGTCGGCAACGTTTTCTGAGCCTTGAAACATCATATGCTCAAAAAAATGGGCAAATCCAGATTTACCCGGTTCTTCACGCGCAGAGCCCACATGATAGGTAACATCCACATGGACTAATGGATCAGAATCATCTTCGTGCAGAATCAAAGTGAGCCCGTTATCGAGTATGTATTTTTTATAGGGAATTACAATTTTGCCTGGTGAGGCTTTGACTTCTTCAATCAGTTTAATGCCAGTTAATTGGCTATTGTGGCTATTATCTGACCTGTTTGTCGGCTGAACTTTGTCTGGCATGTGTTGCGCCAGTTCATTCTCGCTCGTTCGCTGTTGGTTATCACAAGCAACAAGGGTCGTCAGTAAAGACCAAATCATCCACTTTTTCAAGAATACTCTCCTGATTACAATTAATTGTACTTAATAAAAAAATATTGAAGCTACAACATTTTGCAAATGGAATTAAGGCAAATATTTACACCTTGGAATGATTCAATATTTTATTGTGTATTATCTTTTAAAAAGGGGGAAAAACGCCCCCCCAAATAGCCTAACTGAGGATAATCAACCAGACAATTGCCAGTAAAACTAAACAAATAAACACCAGCGCCGAACCAATATCTTTTGCACGTCCGGCTAATTCATGGTGTTCATCGCCAATTCGATCAACGGCTGCTTCAATTGCCGAGTTAGTTAACTCGGCTAAAATGATAAGAAATAAAGGTAAAATCAACCAGAGAAACTCGAATTTATTGTCGGCTAATAAATATGCCAGCGGCACACCCACCACCGCCAGCCAGATTTCCTGACGAAATGCTGCTTCATTTTGCCAAGCAGCTTTGAGTCCCTGCAAAGAATAGCCTGTCGCATCGATAATACGCGCTAATCCAGTTTTGCCCGGCTTAGCCATTGTTCTTTTTTTCCTTTTCTGCTTTTACAATTCGTTTAACATCTTCCAGTAACTGGCGTGCATCAAAAATAATACCATCTTTAATCGTATATTTAACACCACCCACGGTTACAGGCTTGTTATTGTCATCCAATTTGACATGCCCTGTACCGTATAATGTTTTAAAGTTGTGCAGTGGATTTTCCTTAACAATAACCAAGTCGGCCAGCTTGCCAATATTAATCGAACCAATTTCATCGGCCAATCCCAGTGCTTCAGCGCCATTGATAGTGGCAGACTTAATCACCTCTAACGGATGAAAACCCGCTTCTTGTAACAGTTCAAGCTCGCGAATATAACCAAAGCCATAAGTTTTATAAATGTACCCCGAATCACTGCCTGTGGTTACCCGGCCCCCATGATTTTTATAATCATTTAAAAATGCCATCCAACGTTGATAATTCTTTTTCCAGTTAATTTCATCTTGGGTTGTCCAATCAAACCAGTATGAACCATGTGCATATCGACTCGCCTGAAAAAAGTCCCATAACCCGGGTAATGTATATTCTTTATGCCAATCAGCATTACGTTCACGCATTAAATCACGACTGGCTTCATAAATGGTTAAAGTCGGATTTAAGGTGAAGTCTAATTGAATTAATTCATCACGCACCTGACTCCATTTTTCACTACCTGGGGCCGCTGCTTGTTGCCACAATTTACCCGCTTCGGCAAAACGATGTTGTTCGTTATTGTAATTATAATCTGTGGGATAATCCTGAATAATACGATTTTCAAACATCGCCTCTGGTAAACCATACCAATGCTCCATTGAGGTCAACCCAATACGTGCACTATCAATGACATTCAAATGGGCAACGTCTAATTGGGCATGATGCATCATGGTTTTTAATCCACGCTTTTTTGCTTCACTCACCGCTGCTTGAAAGATTTCCGGCTTTAAGCCAAAAAATTTGATACCTTTAGCGCCTCGCTTGGCAATTTTTTTCACCCAGCGTTTTGCCTCATCTGGCGTAGTAATTGGTTCATCATTGCCCATGCCAAAACCAAAATAAGGAAAAATTCGTGGAGCAGCGATGGTGTTTAATTGGCTTTTTTTCGCGTGATTTAATACATAGTCAGTTCCAGTAAAGCTTCCCGCCTCTCTCACAGAAGTAATACCGTGAGCCAACCAAAGCTTAAAGGTATATTCAGCGGTAGTCACTTGGTAGCTTTGTCCAATATGCCCATGCATATCGACAAACCCCGGTAAAATATAATGTCCATGGGCATCAATTTCTTTATCGTTGGGACCGGCTTCTGGCCGATTACCTTTAATTGGTACCCCAGGATTACCAACACTTTTAATTTGCGCAATGCGATTATTTTCAATCACAATATCTACCGGGCCACGAGGTGGTGCACCTTCACCATTAATGAGAATGCCACCACGAATAATCAATCGCTCAAACGGCCCTTCACCACGATGTCGTTCAGGTGCAATTTCTGGTGCAGCCCAAGCCTGTGTAAATGAAACTGTAGCCAATAAAAAAAGCAGTCTAAACTGCTTTTGCCAATGATGTTTAAAAGATTGTGTCATTATTTTTCTGCCTGTTGTTTTAGTGCATTCACTTGCGCGGAAATCACCTGATTAACCGGATTAGCCCAGTTGGTCAGTTTTGCCCCTGTTCCACTGACTCGATAAGTCACCAATAAATGCGATTTTGTTTTAGTATCAGCTTTGATTGAAAATTCCAAAACGCCATTAACTGCTAATGCTTGTAACGGGCCAAGTCCACCAGATAATCTTAATTTTTTCTGGCGTTGATAAAACACAACCTGCATGTGCCTGACTATTCCGTCATCAGGTAAAGTTTCACAAAAGCAATGCTGCTGTTTTATATCTAAATACAAATTGCGGCTTTCACCAGAATAGGTATGATCGGCTTGCCACCAGGAATGAATCGCTAACAAGGTTTTATCAAGCTGGTCAATAGGCGCATTCACCAATGTTTCCAATTGAATTTCAAAATAATTGTCCTCAGAACGAACGACATCGGCTTGCGAAAAGGTACTAAAAAATAACAATAAACCAAAGCTGATTGTTGTAATCAATTGTGTCAGTTTAGATGACATTTTTACGGCTCCGTTTATATTGTAACGCTTTTATTTTTTCACTGAATCTGGCTTTTTACCTGTAAGACGAATTCCGCTAGTTTCTATAATAATTCGGCGTTGCTTGAATAGTTTACCCAGTTCCGATTTAAAACGTTTTTTACTAACACCAAATAATTGATAAATTTGCTCCGGCGGCGTTTTATCGCCAATCGCCATATAGCCACCTTCTGAACTCAGCTTTTGCATAATTTTTTGCGAGAGCGAATCGCTATTGGCTGGCAGCCCCATCGGCACCAAACTTATATCAACTCGACGATCAGGACGCAGATTTTTGATATAGCCACGTAGTATCTGACCAAACTGTAAAGGCTGTACTACATCACTAAAATGTAAAAGCCCCCAAAACTTTTGATTAACAACCATTTTATAACCCAGATCGCTTTTGTCACCCACAATTAAATTAACCGCATCGCCTGATTTTAACCCTTGAGTTTCAGCTACCAGCTTTTTATTAAGTTTGGTCGAAGCACACAGCCGATCTGAATTATCCAGATACACAAAAACGATTGGGGTATCACCAATTTTTAGGCGTTGTGTTTGTTCACCAAAAGGAATCAACAGCTCTTTTGGCAATCCCCAGTCGACAAACGCCCCAACTTTGGTTACCGAGGTCACCTTCAAACAGGCAATCCCCCCAATTTCAACTTTTGGCTTTTGCGTGGTTGCCACAATTTCATCATGACTGTTACGATATAAAAACACCGATAGGCGATCACCGACCTTACTTTGTGCAGGCAACTGTTTGGCGGGTAAAAATATTTGGCCCAGTTCGCCGGCTTCGAGCAATCCACCGCGCGCTGACTGACTGGCAATTTTTAAAAAATTAAACTGGCCGACTTTAATCATTGGCTCTCACGAAAATGTTAAATACTGCGGGAAATGTCGAGATTAAATAGTAGTGCCCTAAGGTAAGCAAATAAACCACTTCAGCTCGACAAAATATGTTCAATTCTAACACATTTACTCGCTTCACCAATGGGATTTACCTGATCAAAATAAGGAATCTCAGCAATCAATGGACAATTAAGTTGATTTTTCAGTGTTTGAATATTTTCAGCCTGATTATCCATCTGTGGATCAATATGATTTGCCACCCAACCAATAACATTTAATCCACGCGCTCGTATATTCTCATAGGTCAGCATGGCATGGTTTATACAGCCCAGTTTTAAACCCACCACTAATATAATATCGAGCTTTTCAGCTTGTGCATAATCCGCTAGCGTTTGCCGCTGATTCAAAGGAACAAGCCATCCACCCGCACCTTCTACCAAAATAAATTGTTGTGCGAATCGGGATAATGGGCAGTGTTGTTGCAGATAATCCACAGACAGTTGTTGATTAATCAATTCGGCAGCAATATGCGGTGCAATTGGCGGCTCGAGTGCAATAGGATTAACCGTAGAATAAGCCAGTGACTCGGCCTGGCCTTGCATTAACTCATCGATAATCGCCAATGCATCTTCATTTTTTAGTTGTCCATCTTGTTGTTGGCATCCTGCGGCAACCGGTTTAAATGCCATGACGGTTTGCTTTGCATTACGTAAAGCACGAATTAGCGCAACGGTAAAAAAAGTTTTACCTACTTCGGTATCAGTTCCGGTAATAAAAATTTTTTGCTGCACGCTACAACCTCATCTCAGTTACGCTTTATGTATTTTGACGTCCGAAATATTAACTTCTTGCGTATGGTAGTCCTTTTTAATCCCTTGTTTTTTCCAAGCATGTCCATAAACCACTTCGTAAGTTGCAGGTAAAATGCCATCAGCTGTTCGGTAAGCGTCATAGGCTTGTTCTAACTGCTTGAATTTATTTTTACCCATGAGTCCTTTAGGTCGCTCACTATCAATATTATGTGCACCAATAGCTTTTAAATCCCGCATCAATCCCAACAAAGTTTTATAGGTCAAGGTAATAACATCACGATCCATCACAACATTTTCAAAATGCTGGTTAAAAACAACATCGCCCACATCATGCATATCGATAAACTGATTCACGTGAACGTATTCATCAACAGCCTGCCAGCTTTGCTTAAGTTCCATTAAAGTATCGGGGCCAAGTGTCGAAAAAATCAATAATCCCCCCGGTTTAAGTACTCGATTTAATTCTCGAAAAGTTTGATTCAGATCCAACGACCACTGTATTGCAAGGCTGGAAAACACCAAGTCGAAGGTGTTATCAGCAAAAGGTAACAGATCGATATCGGCGACTTGGTAGTCAATTTTGCGGAACAGGCGTTGTTGAGTTGCAGCCTGAGCTATCATGCCTGGAGCCAAATCAATGCCACAAACTTTGGCTCGCTTAAATTGATCCCGCAAGTGACGGGTACAAAATCCGGTGCCACAGCCAGCATCGAGAATATGCTCAGGACGAATACGCATCAACTCAAGTCGCTCAAAAACTCTGACCGCAACTTCTTGCTGTAAAAAAGCGGCGGCGTCATAACTACTTGCCGCCTGACTAAAAGATTGTGCAATCAGTGATTTTTGCAATGTCATGAATGAAAATCTCCAGTTGCCCTATTCGCTGCAAGATTGACCAAATTATCGCCCAAGTTATCAACAGCATGTTGGTCTCCAACCTGGCTCCCCAACAAAAAAGAGGTAACATCTTCAATGAATTCATCATTTGCTGATAAAAATGGCGCATGCGCTGACTTGCGATAAATAATTGACTGACTGGCAGGCAATAATTCATCAATTTGTGCGGCAACTTTAACTGGCACCAACGAGTCGAGTCGACCATATAAACGCAGCAAAGGTTGACTTAATTGCGGCAGCTGTTTAACCAGATTAATCGATTGAAGTATTTTCAGCCCACCTTTTAGCGCTTTAGCCGAAGGTTGGCCGTGCAGAAAAACGGTTTCTTTCAAACGCTTGATATCTTCTTTTTGCGTGGCACTCCCCATCGTTTGAATCCCTAAAAAACGGATCAAAGTGCCTTGGTAATCGTCTTGCAAATAATCAATGAATGACTGCAAAATCTGAGCCTGCATGGCATATTGCCAGTTTTCGTCGGCAACAAATGCGGGATTAGAAGCAACTGTAATCAACTTTTTAACCTTCTGTGGCTGTGTTAAAGCCAAGGAAGTTGCAACCAGCCCACCTAACGACCACCCCAAAACATAAGCGTCATCAGGCACCACAGATGCGACTGCCGCCACCAGATAATCCAAAGTATAATCGGCATTATGCACCGGACTACGCCCAAACCCCGGTAAGTCGAGATTATAGACTGTGAAATTGTTAGCAAAAGATGCTACAACGGTTTCCCAGATGCCACCGTGCAATCCCCAACCGTGGATTAATACCAAAGCAGGGCCATTGCCAGTTACTTCAACATAAGGTTTTAATTTCATCGTTTTTAATTCTGATCATTTTGCTGTAGGCACTTATCAAGCGCATTGACCAATTGTTCAATATCACTTTTCAGATGCTCAGAGGTTAATGTAATTCGAATTCTCGCACTATTTGGCGGAACCGTAGGTGGCCGAATTGTACCAACCAAAACGCCATAAGCTCTTAACCGCTCACCTAATCGAAGAACGGTCTGGTTATCGCCAACTACGACAGGTTGAATCGCAGTACTTGAGGCTAATAATGGAATTTTTTGCTGTAGGCAAAGCTGCTGAAAGTAAGCGATATTTTGGCGTAGTTTATTAACCCGCTCAGGTCCGTTCATTAACACTTGTAGATGGTGTAAATTCACAGCAGCAATCATCGGTGGCAGTGCAGTCGTATAAATGTAACTACGCGCAAACTGGATTAAGTAATCTATCAGTATTTTTTCACCTGAAACTGCCGCACCAAATCCACCCAATGCCTTACCAAAAGTACTCATTAAAACCGGAACTTGTTGTTGATTAAGCTGAAAATGCTCACAGCAGCCTTGTCCATTAGTACCAAGCACCCCGAAGCCGTGAGCATCATCGACAATTAACAGTGCGTTATATTTATCGCATAATTCAGCGATTTCCGTTAATGGTGCAATATCACCATCCATACTGAAAACGCTGTCAGTAACCACAAAGGTATTTTGCGAGGAACGCTTGAGGCGATTTTCCAAGGCGGTTAAGTCACAGTGAGGATAGCGCTTACTGTCAGCTTGACTTAATTGTGCACCATCAATTAAGGAAGCATGGTTTAGCTTATCGCTAATCAATAAATCTCCCTTTCGCGCCAATGCCTGCAACACCGCCAGATTTGCCATATACCCACAAGTAAAGGTTAAAGCGGCTTGCCTTTGCAGAAAACCAGCGAGTTGATGTTCGAAAAGTTCGTGTAATTGATGATGGCCACAAATCATATGCGATGCGCCACTTCCGACCCCGGTACTTGGAAGTAGTTCAAGTACCGAAGATTGAGTGGATTCGAGCGCAGCCAATCCTAAGTAATCATTGCTAGCGAAGTTAACATAAGTTTGTCCACCCAAAGAAATCTTGCGCCCTTGAGCAGACTGCAAAACTTCGCGCTGACGTGTTTCGCCTAAACTATCACGCTCAGCTAAAGATTGAGACAAATTTAAAAACTTCATCAGCCAGCGATGCTAAAACAGTTAAGTCAATTGTATTCAACGGTTAGCAGGTCAGCATTAGCTAGCAGCATTGTAAAAAAGCTTACTACTCTCACCTTGTACGGCATTTTGTGCCTGCGCCAGCAATTCCTGCTCTTCTGCCAACTTACGTGGGCAAGGATTTTGCTCTGATGTACCACCTTCAGGTTCAATTCCAAGACGCTTAAACAATTCGAGATCGTGATTCATATCCGGATTGTCAGTTGTCAGTAATTTATCACCATAAAAAATAGAGTTAGCCCCAGCAAAAAAGCACATTGCCTGCATTTCATCAGACATACTTTCGCGCCCAGCCGATAAACGCACATAAGATTTTGGCATCACAATGCGCGCGACAGCAATCATTCGTATGAACTCAAACGGATCGAGGCTTTCGGCATCTTCAAGTGGCGTTCCTTTAACTGCGATTAACTGATTAATCGGAACACTTTGTGGATGCTCAGGCAAGTTAGCTAACTCTTTAATCAGACTTAACCGGTCTCGCAGTGTCTCTCCCATACCTAAAATTCCCCCTGCACAGACATTGATACCGGCATCTCGTACACGTGTCAGAGTTTCAAGTCGGTCTTGAAAAGTTCGTGTGGTAATGATCTGTGAATAGTATTCAGCCGATGTATCGAGGTTATGATTATAATAATCCAGCCCGGCAGTTTTAAGCTGTTGAGCCTGATCATCGTTGAGCATGCCTAATGTCACACAAGTCTCGAGTCCCATTTCTTTGACGGCTTTAACCATTTCTAACACAACCGGAAAGTCTTTTCCTCTGGGACTGCGCCATGCCGCGCCCATACAAAAACGGGTTGCCCCTGAGCGCTTGGCATTTCGTGCTGCTTTTATGACTTCATCCAGCGCAACCAATTGTTCTTTGGAAAGCCCAGTATTATAGTGACCACTTTGTGGACAATAAGCACAATCTTCAGGACAAGCCCCAGTTTTAATACTCATTAAAGTTGAAGCCTGAACCTTGTTCGGTTCAAAATTCTGACGATGAACTGCCTGCGCTTTAAATAACAAGTCGTTCATGGGTAAATTGTATAACGCCTGAATTTCAGAAACCTGCCAGTCATGGCGAACAGGCGCAGGAGCAATAAGGCTCGACAAAGTGTCTGATTGATGCATAATATCTCACTACTTTTGGTCAATGCTGGCGTTATTTTGCTACCTAAGCCGGTTAATGCCAGAATCAAAGCTATGGTTAAAATGTTTTGGTTAAACTGTTTCGATTAATCTGTTTTGGTTAATCGGTAATTTAATGCATTACTAAAAGCGTCACTATATTAGGGACTTAGGACTTATTGTCAAGTTTAACAAGGATTAAAAGTTAACATTAGCATGTTTTTTAGCCCATCAAAGTATTTGCCTGAAATTCTACACAATCTACGCTGTTTTAGTGGATCGATTTTATCCCATCGGTTGAGTGCACTGGGGGTCTGTTATTTATGCCATGCTGCGCGGCAATCGGGCACAATACCAGCCCAGCTTTTGCATCCTAACTCTTTACAATTCAACACATTACTGTCCGCGCCTTTGCAAACCGCACCTTTACAAAACAAGTCTTTGCAAATCAACACCGGTCAAATACCAGCTGTTCAGACCTCCTACTCACAAGATGCCTTGCTCCAGCCTATTAATGCCCGTCCAATCAATCAGCTAATATTGTGTGATCATTGCGTCACTAAGCTTCCACGCTTGCTGCAGGCTTGTGAAAGCTGTGCCTTGCCTCTGGCGCACCAATCCGTCGACCATTCCTCACATAATCGCTTGATTTGCGGAGCTTGTCTAAAAAAGGCGCCATCTTTCGCCAGCGCTATTGCTGGCTATTTATACGATAAGCCAATTAAACAATTAATCAGTCAGCTAAAGTTTAATCAGCGCCTGGAATTTGTCGCTTTGCTTAGTCAGCCCTTACTCTCTAAAATCGTCAGTTTTTATCAGGAAAAATCTTTACCTCGTGCAATAATTCCGGTCCCGCTTCACCCAATCAGGTTAAAACAGCGCGGGTTTAATCAGTCGCAGTTAATTGCCAAACAATTAGTCAAACACTTTCAATACGACTATCAATGCACCAACCTTGATTGCCAAAGTAGCCAGCATAACCTCAAAAAACGATTAGCCGCACTTTTCTCTAACAGATATAAATTGAAAACCACATCTCAACCAATCAAGCTGTTATCTAACAGTGTTCTGCGGATTAAAAATACTTTGCCACAATCGAGTCTTCCTGCCGATGAACGAAAAGGTAATCTCCAACAGGCTTTTGCAGTCAATGAGCACGAGTTAAGCAAACTACCTGAACATGTTGCCATTGTTGATGATGTGATGACCACTGGCGCAACAGTCGAAACACTGAGTCAGTGTTTAATAACCGCAGGTGTTAAAAAAGTCGATGTTTGGTGCGTTGCGCGCGCGATCACAACATAAGGTAACACTTTCAATAACAAATCGCGCTCGCCTTTGAAATTTAAAGTGATACACTGTTGCCCCACTAAACAATGCAACAAAATTTGAGGTTTCATTGGTTCCACGCGAACGCTCAGCGCAGATCTTTCAAATAGCCTTACCCATTATTGGCGGCATGATGTCGCAAAATATTCTCAATCTGGTCGATGGCATCATGGTAGGTCAGCTAGGGTCAAATCAATTGGCTGCGGTGGGTCTAGCCAGTTTTATCAATTTTGTCGCAGCATCGTTGTTTATGGGAATGGCGGCAGGTGTTCAAGCCATGGTTGCACGTCGCATCGGTGAAGGCCGACATGAAATCGCAGCCAATCCGCTCAATGGCGCGTTACTCACTATTTTAGTTGCAGGTATTCCGTTAAGCGCTGTTCTGATTTATTTCAGTGAGTCGTTAATTACTTTAGTTAACCAAGATCCCGAGGTCATTAAGCATGGCAGTGTTTATCTCGATGCCAGGTTATTTGGCATTGTTGCTGTCGGCATGAATTTTAGTTTTCGCGGCTATCTCAGTGCAATAAAACTCACCCGCTTTTATTTTAAAACGCTCATTATTATGCATAGCCTCAATATATTATTGAACTATCTGCTAATTTTTGGCAATTGGGGATTTCCTGCTTTAGGGACTCAAGGCGCGGGTCTTGGTACAATGCTATCGATGTTTGGCGGCACATTGATGTATTTTTATTTGACAATGCGCTACACCCAACAATACGGATTTGGATTACACCTGCCAACTCGGCAGACATTATTGCAGGTGATTAAAATCTCTTTCCCTTCATCTCTACAGCAACTTTTCTTTGCCTTGGGCTTTACCACGCTTTTTTGGATTGTCGGTCAAATTGGTACCAAAGAGCTAGCCGCAGCCAATATTTTGACCACTTTAACACTGGTCGCCATTCTGCCATCAATTGGGTTTGGCATGAGTTCAGCCACGCTGGTTGGTCAGGCGCTTGGTAGAAAAGAGATTGAAGATGCTTATCAATGGGCCTGGGATACCGCTAAAATTGCAGCGGCGGGAATATCTTTAATCAGTATTCCCATGCTGTTTATTCCAGAAATTTTGCTCAGCGCCTTTTTCCACGAACCAGATGTCATAGCGCTGGCCACCAAACCACTGCAAATTGTTGCCATCGCGATCATTATTGATGCGGTCAATCTGGTATTGATGTCTTCATTGCAGGGAGCTGGTGCAACCAAAACCACAATGATGGTTGGCATTATTTGTCAGTGGCTTATTTTTCTGCCGCTTGCCTGGATTATTGGTCCGTACCTGGGCATGGGCTTAACTGCAATTTGGCTAACACAAGGACTGTATCGTTTATTTCAAACCTTTTGGTTTGCTAAACTCTGGATAAAGCGCGAGTGGAGTAAAATTCAATTAAACTAGCCACCAATAAAAAATCAACAAGATGAATACGATGAACCCTGAGCAACTACAAGATTTTTATCAACTAACCCCCGATCATGTTTTAGATGCCTTAGAATCTGTCGGACTAGCGCCCCAGGCTGCGCTGCTCGCCTTAAATAGTTATGAAAATCGTGTTTATCAATTTCGTGATTATGATGAACAACGTTTCGTGGTTAAGTTTTATCGTCCTAATCGTTGGAGTGATGCGCAAATAATTGAAGAACATCAATTTACCCAAGAACTTGAAGCCAATGAGATTCCAGTTGTCGCACCACTAACGATTAACCAACAAACACTTTTTTCCCATGCCAACTATCGGTTTGCGATTTATCCTAATAAAGGCGGTCGCACCCCAAACCTGGACGATAAAGAGACACTTGTATGGCTTGGTCGTTTTATCGGCCGAATTCACTTAATGGGCGAAGCCACAGACTTTAAATATCGTCCGACTCTAACCCTGCAAAGTTTCGGACATGATGCGGTAAACTATTTGTTAGCCGCTGACTTTATACCCACTCATATTCAACAAGCATATCAAACCACAACGCAACAAATCTTAGAATATTGCGAAATAAAATTCAGTCGTTATACACCACAAAGACTGCTCAGATTACATGGCGACTGCCACCCCAGCAATGTGCTTTGGACCGATAATGGCCCACACTTTGTTGATTTTGATGACAGTCGAATGGGACCAGCCGTTCAAGACTTGTGGATGTTAATTAACGATGCACAAGATGCTTCACAATGGAATGCAATATTAGAAGGCTATGAAGATTTCAGAGAATTCGATGATCGTGAATTCAAGCTGATTGAACCTCTGCGAGCATTACGCATGCTGCACTACAGCGCATGGCTTGCACAGCGCTGGCATGATCCCAGCTTTCAACATAATTTTGGTTGGTTTAATACCACAAAGTATTGGGAAGAACAGGTACTCTATTTAAAAGAGCAACTCTATCTTGTACAACAGGATTGAGCAGATGTTAATTTTAAATTTCAAATTAAGTTTGAATTAAATCCAATTATTCTCTGTAATCATTATCTGATTAAAAATACTGCAGGTAATATGAGTGATTAAAGAAAGGATATAATTGATTGGTTTGCTTAACCCGTTTTGACTTTTATTGACTAAACCATTAATAACCCAATTATAAAACTTCACATCAACAAAATGACCTTTTAATTCATTCGTTAAAAAAAATGTCGTTAATTTTAACAAGTTGATTCACTGGATATAAAAACGCGTTTATAATTGTCGAGTTTATGTCAAATAATTTATATAGATAACAACTTTCGATCGATCATTAATACTTGAATTACCGTGGTGAAACATTGCTTAGCACAAAACAAAAATGCTGTATTCAGCTATCGCTTATTATTTATTGTCTATTCACGACTGCTGCCTGCAAAGAAAAAAGTCAACTCGTTAATGAAGTAAAACAAGAAAATAAAACCGTTGAAAAACACACCTCGCCCTCACTCACTAACGGTAAGACCATGAATTTAATTACAGTGACAGGCTCTGTTAATATTGAAAAATCTTGTGGCGCAATGCCAACATTTGATAAAAAAAGTTGTCAGGAAAAACAACCTGCAGGATTAAGCTTTATACTTATACACCAAAATTCTCAAAAACAATATACCATCACCAGCGATACCAATGGCCAGTTTTCAAGCGAACTCCCTCAAGGTCAATATCGCGTGCAATATCGTGGACCATTTTCAGTTACGCCTCAGACGGTAGTAGTTTCTGAAAACCAAACAGCGTTTGATTTTACTTTTCGTGCGATGTTGCGATAAGTCCAGTTTTAGAGTTTCTAATTTTAGAACTTCTAATTTTAGAACTTCTAATTTTAGCACTTCTAATTTTAAAATTTTTAGTTTAAGGCACGGACATCTGGATTATGGATTACGCGACATTCTATTTTAAAACGAATCATCATCCATATAGAAGGTGACAGCAAATCTACAATCGATATTACAAAAGGGTCCATTAATGTAATCACAGTCATCATAAAATAAAAAAGATTTAATCACGAAAAAAAGTTTAAGTAATGACAGGAAAATAAAGCTAAGAAAATAACAACTTTTATAACGACAATAATTACAACAATAAAAAATCAACATTAAATCATAGGTATATTTACATGCAAAAGAAAATTCCCTTATCAGCGGTTGCAGTATGTGTTTCGGGTGCATTAATCGCCGGCAGCGCTTACTATTATCAAGACAAAGATAAAGTCTCGAAATACCCCATTTCACAACAACAGCAGGCTTTTTTAACGGCCAAAAAAACCAAAAAAGAAGCTCATCCAAAGCGTTTTGACAAGCCACAGGAAGCTCGCGACTTTTATGTTAAACAACGAGCACCTATTGGCGAAAAAAAACTACCCACAGAAAAATATGCACAAGCATTGGTACATATGGCAGATATGCCACAATATTCCTTTAAACAAAATAAACAAAAACCTAGCCGTAATCAGTTACGTGGTGCAAGTTTGATTGATTCAAACCAGGTTGCAGCCAAAATGTCCGATCCTGGAGTCATTAGAGAGTGGCAAAATATTGGCCCTGGTAATATTGGAGGACGAACCCGCGCCTTAATTATCGATCCTGATACACCAACAACCATGTATGCCGCAGGTGTCGCAGGCGGCATTTGGAAAACCACCGATGCAGGACAAAACTGGCTGCCACTTGATGACATGATGTTAAATCTTGCAGTAACCACATTAACCTTCTCACCAACAGATAGTAATACAATATATGCAGGAACCGGTGAAGGCTTTTTCAATGGTGATGCTCTGCGGGGTGATGGTATTTTTAAATCTACCGATGGCGGGAGTACTTGGAACCAGTTAACCAGTACCGGTAACAATTCACAGTTTCATTATGTCAATAAAATTGAAGCCAGCCATACAATCGAAAACCGAGTTTATGCAGCAACCCGTGCCGGAGTATTTCGCTCAGATGATGGTGGAACCAGCTGGAATAACATTATGCAAGCATCAGACAGAGCGGGTTGTCTGGATATCAAAGTTCGCTCCGACCTAGAAACAGACGAACTACTTGTTGCTTGTGGTTCTTTTTCAGGTGCGACCGTTTATCGTAGCACCAATGGTGGAGACTCATTTACTCCCGTCATTCAAGATGAGTTACTCGGCAGAACAACACTGGCTTACGCGCCATCGGATCAAAATATTGTGTATGCACTGGCATCAAGCAATCAATATGACCAATCAGCTTATCGATTTGGCTTTTATAAACTTTACCGCAGTGCAGATGGCGGTGCGACCTGGGAAGTTAAAAACTCAAATGAAAATCCAGACATTGTCAGCACACTTTTATTATCAAATACTGTCTTTGGAATGTTTCCTGAGTGCGGATGGGGTCCATCGCGTTCTTTCTTCAACCAAGGCTGGTATGACAATATTATTGAAGTTGATCCGGTCAATCCTGATATTGTCTGGGCTGGTGGCATCGACTTATGGCGCTCAGATAATGCAGGTGCTAATTGGGATGCAGTGAGTCGCTGGTGGGATAATCCGGTTAACCCCAATTATGCACATGCCGATCAGCATATCATTGTGTTCCATCCTGATTATGATGGCGAAACCAATAAAACATTATTCGTTGGCAACGACGGCGGTATACAAAAAACAGATAATACTGATGGTGCGACTCTTGGAATTGCTGGTATCTGTGGCGCCCCAGTTGAAAATACCGTTACCTGGAGTGGCCTGAATAATAACTATTCGGTCACTCAGTTTTATCATGGCACGGTAACCCCTGATGGCAATTTCTTTTTTGGAGGCACACAGGATAATGGTACAAACTTGGGTTCTATTGCCTCTGGTCCTCAAAATTGGGTCGAACTGTTAGGTGGTGATGGCGGCTGGGTAGCAATCGATACACGCACGCCAAATACAATATTTGCAGAAACCACAGGGCTCTCCTTAAATCGATCGCGAGATGGCGGCGCTTGGGAAAACATTACTGCAGGTATAGAAGATGGTTATTTATTTCCATTTATTACCCCATTTATGATGGATAATAATAATCCAGACATTTTGTGGATTGGTAACAACCGTCTATGGCGAACTTTTGATCAAGGTGATAACTGGACGCAAGCCAGTGCACCAACAATTGATGACTCTATCGTGTCAGAATGGGCGGTTGCACCAGGAAATTCTGATCGGGTTATGGCTGGTACTGATTCTGGCTTAATCTTAATTAGTACTGCGGCAACCGAAACCACATCGACCACACAATGGTATTCAGTAAAGCCAACTGATGGTTATGTTTCAGATATTGCAATCAGTCCGTCCAACAACCTGATTGCTTATGCCACTTACTCAACCTTTGGTGTACCACACATTTGGCGAACTTACGATGGTGGGTTAACCTGGCAACCTATCGATAAAATGGGACAAGCAAATGGCTTGCCGGATATTCCGGTGAACACGGTGGTAATCGATCCCAATAACACTGCACGAGTGATTGTCGGTACAGATATGGGGATCTTTATATCCGTTGATGGCGGCCTTAACTGGTCAGTTGATGGTAGTGGATTTGCCAATACTGCAGTTGCTCATTTAGAAATAAAAAATGGCGAACTCTTTGCATTTACTCACGGACGGAGTGCATACAAAGTAGAACTCTCTACATTGCCTTCAGCAATTTCTACCAGCGTGACAACCGCAGAAGACACACCAGTTAGTTTAACCGCTAACCTGTTCAATTTATTTTCTGGCGGCTACCCTGTTATTGAAGCCATCAATATACATGCACTACCAGAAAATGGTCGCTTGGTTTTAGGCGATACCGAAATTACTGAGTTAACCCCAATTGCAATCACTGAGATGAATAATCTTCAATTTATTCCAAATGATAATTTTAACGGTGAAACAGTGATTAGCTGGAATAGTCTTGCCGCAGGTGAAGCAACTTCAACCAACGCCAACTTAACCGTTATTGTGACGCCTGTAAATGATGCGCCAGTATTTAGTTTAAACCCTGGCACAACCAGTGTTGAATTTGGTCACGAGGGGATTATTAGCGTAGCAACAGTTACACCAGCTCCAGTGCCCGCAGATGAAACAGAGCAAACGGTCTCTTACAGCATTACACCACAGCTGCTAGATTTTGCTACTGTTCATATCGATCCAACCACGGGTGAAATTTCTGTAGCGCAAATTGGCAATAAAGAAGGTATTGCTAAGTTTACCGTGACCGCAAATGATCATCAAAACAGCAATAACACGCATAGTGAAAGTATTGAGTTTGAAGTAAAACAACCTGATGGTGGTGGCGGTAGCTTTGGTTGGCTATCAGTCTTATTACTACCTTTGGTTGCCTTGCGACGCAGGTTTAAATAAGTTATTAGCCATGGGCGGTCACTATCTTTCTTTTGTTACCGTCGATTGCTTAAGTAATTCGCTTAACTAAATGGCTTAAGCAAATTAAAGCGTACTCATTTGAGTACGCTTTTTTTATTGTATTTCAGTTTTACTCAATACCGATAAAACATCATATTTTAGTAAACTGAGTTCTTGTTGAAATTATTACCAACACTATTCCTTTGGTCTTAATGCGTCAATAAATTGCGCATCAACCCAAAATATATCAACATTTTCATAGCTGCCTGGCGACATATTACGATTAAAAAATAAATATTTTCCATCAGGTGTAACGCTAGCAAGCGCTTCCCAGCTTTCAGTATTTATCTTATCTCCCAAATTAATGGCCTTACCCCATGAACCATCTTGTTTTCTAAAACAAATATACAGATCGGAATCGCCATATCCCCCCTCTCTTTTGCTATCAAAAATCAAATAAGATTCATCTGCCGCAATAAACGGATGAAAGCTTCTTCCTGAATTTATTGTTTTTCCGAGTAATTTGGGTTCTTCATATTTTCCATTCACCAAACGCGAATAGCGAATATCTCCCGTTAAATCACTTTTAAATTCATCAAAATAGTAAGTCTTTTTAGCAGAAGCTGATAGCCGCATAATTGGCAATTCGGCAAAAGGAGCCGCTAACATTTTCAGTTCTGTCCAACCAGTTTCTGTTCTTTCTCTATAGCGCCGCCCCAAATGCATGGTATTGCCATCAGGTGAAAAAAATGGCGTACCGAGTCTGGGTGAAAAAATTGATTCATGCCACTGATTATTAATATTTTTAAAAACGACTATTTCTTGCTCTTCACTTTTCTTGTTATTTCGAATGAAATAAAATTCATTGAGCTTAGGTGTAAACACACCACCAACTTCCCAGCCTTTTGTTGAAACGACACCAGACGCAAAAACCTCTGGCGTTAAACCTGGAGCTTTTTGCCCCAAATAAGGGCCTGTTAGTATTGCGGAATTATCTTGAGCGTGACTTTCACCCATACTCCAAAAAGCTAAAAACATTAGAGTCAACAATGTATAGATATATTTCATTATTTGTCCTTCATATTTATATTTGTATTTATATTTATATTGTAAACAATGAAATACGTTAAATCATTGTTCGTATCAGCTTTTGCTGAGGACCACCTACGCTTGAAATTTAAATTTTCATTAAAAGCCAACTCAAAATTCAAAATAAACCGACCTAATAATTTAAAACCCTGCCATTTTTTCTTTACCTAATTTTATATTAATTTAATCAAACCCAAATAATTAGAATAACGAGTTATGGTTGCCCTCATTCATGCGAGCATTTCGATTCTTGCTAATCTTTCGGTTAATGAAAGGTGACTATACTTCTCTCGAAGCATTTCACCTCGACTGATTGCATTATTTGGAACAACATTAATTAGTTTTCGTTATAACGAAAATCTTTAGGAAAAAGAGGCTCCAAAACGTCACTCCAAAGTGCAATACCATAAAGCTGATATTCAGTTGGCGCATTAATATTTTCAATAAAGCTTCGTATCTTTTTAATAGCTAAATTAAAGTCTGAAGCTTGTAAATCAATAAATGAATACGTTCCTGAATATATCCACTCCTCACTTTTTATACTTTCAATTATTTCTGGATGATCTTTTAAGGCATCGTCCAAAATATCTCCAAAAGAATCCCAAGCGATACTAGCTCAACAACAGAGTCGGGACACCCATTTTTCATAAATCTTTTAAAATATTGTAAACTACAAAGAAAAAGTGCACCAATTCGGTGTATTTTAATTGATGGCTGTCCCCGTTCAGTTTTCCAGTTGCACTTCAAGGCTTTGACCGGTCGAACTCACTCTAGCATATCCCACACGCGGCATTTTCTATCATATCTCTTTAAAGGTTTTGATTGATTACTTATAATAGTAGTTTTGGTGGGCTTTTTCATGTCTATCATAAAGTATACATATTGATAGACTGCACTATTGACGATTTTAGGATGACTCGCATAAACTAAACGAATCGAACGGTAGCGTGGTAACAACTAATGGATGTTCTAACTGCCAATTGAAGCCAAAACTCAATTTGGCAACATGCTGCTCAAGATACAGCGTGCTCCCGTCCAAATTAACAGAAACGGCAAGCCGGTTACCGTGGTTATCTCAATGGATGAGTATGAGAGTATTGAATCGCTCAAAGTAAGATTGCTGCAATCGAGAGCTGCGCAAGCCAAAACTGATATCGAAGCTGGCAATACAGTTGATGGTGAGTCTTTATTCGATAGCCTTGAAAAAGGTGAGCATGATTGACCAGGCCCTCTGGATTCTCATTAAACCATAATAATCGCAAAGGAGACAAACCTTGTTAAAAGTTCATGTTTGGACACCACATGGCAATATGGTAGGGCATGCCTCACTCTCGTTTGGAGCGAACTATGTCAGTTTCTGGCCCGAAGATGCAGCCGGAAAGAAAGACCTGAAAATCAAAAGAAGCCATCCCGGTTCGTTTATGAATGCCCTCCATGAGGATATTCAGGCGGAGGGTGGTCGCCAACCTACTACTGTCGTTATTCCACACATAAACCAAGCAAAATTGTCTCGATATATTGCTGACCTTATGTCCAACACGCCAAGGTATCAGTTAGCAAAGTATAACTGTTCACACGTGGTTGCTGAGTGTTTAAAAGTTGCCTGTGAAAAGGAGCCCAGCTTTCACCCCTGCGCTCAAGATTATGGGCGATTGGGAAGAACATTGGGGCGTGGCATCTGGACGCCCAACGAGATTTTACGATACGCACGAGAACTCGCAGCACATAGCAAGGCACCCGCATGAAAGTAATTTATAGCAAACACTACAATATCGACCTCGGTCTGCTGAACTACTTGCATCCCTTTGATGGAACCAAATTCCAGACTATTTATGATGGACTGAAGAAAAACGCGGGGGTTGAATTTGTTGAGCCTTCAGATGCTGTAAGCATGGATATCATCGATGAATTTCTTTCAAGCATCATGCAGCATCGAGTAAGGAATAAAAACGGTATTTTCCAAGCATTAGAAGTGCCACGAATTCCATTGATTGGCTTCTCTTTTCTTGATCGTAAAATCCTTACTCCGATGCGCTGGGGGGTTGCCGGAACGATCTTCGGTGCAACTCAGGCATTAAAAAATGGTGGCGTTTATTGGAATGTATCCGGCGGATATCATCACGCGATGCAACAGAATATGGAAGGGTTTTGTATTTACAATGATGTCGGCATCTGTCATCAGCAGCTGATTAAAAACGGCTTGCTTTCAGCGAATGACAAAATACTGATTATCGATACGGATGCGCACCATGGCAATGGTAATGCTTATACCTTTATGGAAAACAGGCATGTGACGATCTTGGATGTCTACAATGCTGGTATTTATCCAACGTCTGGTTACACACGCGATCGCGTAGATATTCCTGTTCCTCTTCCACCTGGAACAGACGGTCAAACTTATTTGCAGAGATACAGTGAAGCACTGGAAAAATTGGATAATGACTACCGCCTGGCATTTGTCGTGGCTGGAACAGATACCTTGATGAGCGATAAATTGGGTGGGCTGTGTCTCAGTATTGATGATGTTGCGGAACGGGAAAAGCTTACACTTAAAGCTCTCAGTCAACACTCTATTCCTACGGTGATGTTAGGCGGCGGAGGCTACTCCAAGGACAGCGCAAAAAGTGTTATTCGCGCTATTTCCACATGTGTAGATTTAGTGCGACAGAGTCGGGACAGCCATTTTTCATAATTTTTTTAAAATATTGTAACTTACAAAGAAAAAATGCACCAACTCGGTGCATTTTAATTGATGACTGTCCCCGTTCAGTTTTTAGTTTAGACTTAATATATTGTAAAATATGCTTGACCCCTATATTTTGTCGGGTACGGAAACAAACTTAACATTTAGTCCCCTACCAACTTCGACAATTACTTCTGTATTGCTAATTTTTTTATAATCGACGATTCCTTCGAAGAAGGAACCTCTTTCATCTGCAAATAGGATTGCATCTTCTAAACTTCTGGGTCCGTTAGCGTTGTTAATCCAGAGCTTTTCGGTTTGGTGAACTTTTGTAGCAGCCCCCGCTAACCGTGTACTGTTTGGAACAACATCACATAGCTAAAGCCTGCTTACCCTTTGCAGTTATATACAATCGAGATAGAGGTTCACCCTCTATCTCTCGTGATTCAATCAAAGCCTCATTTTCTAAATACTTAAAGCTTTCACTCAGTTCAGATGGTGTATTAAATTTATTTATATAAATTCGACCTATCTTGTACCAGTTCAGCTTACCTTCTTTTTCAGCAATCAAAGACAACAACATTTTTTGACTTTCAGTAAGCATATCAATCACCGTATAAAACCTTTAATGCGTCGGGATGGTAAAGCAATTCATCTGCTTGAAGCGGCAGATTGTAATCATCCAAAGTTGCACTATGTGTCTGACGCCACAAATCAGTAGCTGCATCGGTATTCGCTGGAACACCAGTTTCATAACCGAGCTTCCGATACCTCACATATTCACGCAATTCATGAGAGTAGAAATTGAGATCTTGTGGAGTTACATCAATTTCACCAGCTTCAATTCGTTTTAGTCGATCAATCATTATCTGATTTGCATCATCAAAACCGAACCTACTAGTATGTTTCTCGACAACCTCGATTCCTCTGGTAGTCACTTTAATACGATCCGTAGTGAAATCTCTTACGGGACCGCCAGCTAATGCCTCATCGAATCCGTCCCATGCAGTCGCCGGACCACGCGCTCCTAGTGGTAAATTTTTGTCTGGAACTATTTAACTCTCTTTGCATCTCCTATCGTTTAAATCAGGAGTTGACTTAATAAAATCTCGCCACATTGTTAAAATTTCTTTAAATTCAGAAGTTGAGATTTCTGAAAAATATTCTTCATCGTGTAAAGAATAAACTTTTGTCACTTCTGGTGTTAGAGAAGCTCCCCATGCTTCTCTACTCCAGTCTAAGGACGAATTTGAATCATTACTAATTGCTTCAACTTTCTCAACACCTTCCTCAATCCACTGAACAGTCTCTTGATAAGGAATTCCTCCGTCATCCATCAGCAAGCAAGAAACCAAATTTATTCCATCACTGTTAACATCATCTGAATGGCAACGAGGAACCAGTTGCCCATCATCCTCTTCCCAATATAATTCTAATTTCATATATTACTCCTAGAGTTTTGGGTATACAGTCGTTTTTGGTGTCATCCATCCTTCAACAGTAACGCCACTTGGAGTTACTCCGGTCCACTTACCACCATTTACGGTTCTACTATGGAATGCGGTATCCACCTCGACTTTTATCCTATCTGCTGTCCATGAGTCAGGGAACATAGTCGAGTAACCGCCATTATTAGACTTTGGTAAAAACTGTCCTGGATTTGAAGGGTCTGGAACTTCAATTTTTGCTTTGTAAACACCAAAAGCATTCGGCGAACTTTCCGTTCCAGGAATCACTCTAACATTTCCGCTAGCAATTGAGTGTCCACCAACTACATTTCCATTAGGCTTTATTTCTCCACTTAGAATATGGCCATCGAAATCTATTGGTGCAGTTACTTTGTGAACATTTTTAGAAGCTAAAGTATTTAAATCTAGCGGACCAACAAAGTCATCTTTCAGAGGATCTCCGCTATATTTGTTTACTTTCTTGTTTGGAACATCTCTCCCCAACTCACTACGATGCGTCCGCTCATTATCAACAATATTCCCTGATTGTTCAACACTCGCATCATAATCTGCTTTTTCCTTAGGCTTAGCTTTATTTACAATTAACCGCCGCTCAGCTTCAACCCGCCTTGTATGCTTTTCACGAAACTTTTTGGCTATACCTGCCGCGGTGGGATTAGTGTCGAGCAATTTGTAATATTCTTCCAATGGCCAAAAATAATTGGGATCATACTCACCATTTTCAGCACGATACCGCTCTAAGTATTCGATTTGATTATCACCCCAGCCATAATCACCAAGGAAGCCCTCTAATTCATATTCATCTCGAATTAAACAGTTATACACTATAATCGTTTGAATTTTGATGAGGTGGACTAAGTCATCGATGACATCATCCTCGGTATACCAGGACTGAATGGTTAAACCGTGGTAATGACCAATTTTTTCGACGATTCGCCAGAGGTGCTGCGGGAAGTTTTGTTCATCGGTCAGTCGCCATAAAAATTGCTTGATAAAAATATCATCACGCGTTTTACATTCGGTATTAATTTCAAATTCGAGCGGGTTAGCTTCAAAAAAATAAGGGGCAAATAAAAAGCGCCTGCGGCTGCGCGATCTGACGTAGAATGGGTCGAATAACATGATGCTAAGTCCTTTTTAAGAATTGACTCACTTTTCAAATCTTTTCGATATTTAAATGTTTTCTCTACATTCGAAATATCACAGGTAACTAAGTATTTATCACATTACCTGCTTAGTGATGAATATATCCTACCAAAGTATTACTTCTCTCACTAATTTAATTTTGTGAACCAGTATGCAATTAATGGTTTTGCTATTTAAACACATATTAGAAACAACAGAAATGGAGTCCACGTTGACAAATTTGTTAGGTCATTCTTGTCAAGATAAAGCACCGATAATTGTACCAATTAAAGTAAGTTCAATGATGCTGTGTGCCGCGTTAATTAATGTTAGTTTTGGAGATACTCTAGCAAAGCCATCGTAGTAACCCAATGATGTAACTATAAATATAACCGCAATCACTGCGCCAAAAAATAAACCGCTTAGAAAACCAGATATATTTAATGCTGCCATTAGCATGGCAAGACATAATGTTTTTAATAAACCCGAAATTAAAGAGATGACAAAGGCACCACCAAGGCCTTCAGTATTGTCAGCCTGTTCCTTTGTGATACCTAACGAATTTGCCCAAGCTTCACCAAAAACTGCCCAATGATACCAAGCGAAGCCAAAGACATAACTTGTAATTGTCGCTACCGCTACAGTTATGTAATTTATGCTTAGTATTTCAGTAACCCAACTCATATTTGACCTTGTTATTTTGTTGTATTGCTTAGACATAATGACTCCATAGGAATCTTTTAAAATTCAGTGCTAGCCCCCTATCGTGGGTTAACTTTTCAGCCAGTGCCATAATATATGAATCGTTAAACACCATAAAAACAGGCTAGCATGAACAACGATACCATAATTTTCATTGGTATGGATACTCATAAAGAGTTCACTGAAATTGCCTATTCGGGTTATTCCAGAAAATCGGCTATCGAACACTTTGGACGTATCAAAACGACTAAACCAGCGATTGTAAAATTCGTTAATCAGATGCAATCAAAATACCCTAAAGCGACTTTGCATTTTGTCTATGAAGTGTAATGGTCAAGTAAAACCAGACACTTTTTTAAGAGGCTTGAGCAAAACCATTATCGATATTGCCTGGAAGGCACAGCTTCGATTGTGTAAACGTTATCAACGATTGATGAAACGAGGTAAACATTACAACGTGGTGATTACCGCCATTGCTCGAGAAATGATTGCGTACATTTGGGCCATTACACGAGAAGTTGTTATTTCTCCTGTTAATCCCAAACAACGACTCTCTCGTGTACCAGCATGATTAATAATTTTGGATTCAATTGCAGATTAAACCACGGTAGGTGGTGTAATCTCCGACGGCGTTAGGATGGCTGATGATGAAAATTAATTAGACCCACGAGCATAGACTGAAGACAGGCACCACGACGAAATAAGTAAGGTAGGTTAATCGCTTGGCGATAAAATCCACGGATACCAGCATGAGAACCGTCGAAAGTTACTGGCCTTAATCTGTGATTGAATTCATCCAACATTTAGATAGCGGCACTTTGAAAAAACAGGGTGGGGATTTGTACGTTTTAATTGACAAAGGGAGTCATACCAACGCTGCCAGCAGAGGCGCAGCTTCGCTGCGTCCTACTGACTGGCCTTGTTAACTTACTTTGCTACCGTATATCCATAAGGGAAAAGAATTTTTGAAGTTCTGTCAGCTTCAAAATCAAAATTAATTGTTAGCTTTGAACTTGGTATAAGCATATCTTCAGAAAGGCGGCGCTCAAATGCTGACTTTCTTAAAGCCTCATAATGCACTTCACCATCGTCTTCATAGAAGCCGAAGTCCTCATCTTCTCTCAGAAGATTAAGACCCCCTAAATAAACACCAATAACTTTACGTTCACCACTATCGTTCTCTCTGGTTTCTACATCAACTGATACATCCCTATCTTTTCCAGGGATGATATGGAATCTATTTTGGTATGTTGCCAGTATGTCAGATATGAACTTGAATGACTCATCAAACTCGGAGTACTGCTGGTATTCAAATACTTTATTAAACTTCGAAGTTTTAAAGTTCTCTCTCAACTCTCCTTTAGAATTGAAGAATATCTCGAATAACATTCCTTCAAAGACTGAGGATCTCAATTCAACATCCATATCTTGAGTTCTATCTCTAAATCCTGATATGAACTCACTTGCTCCATTGGCGCTGCCACATGCAGCCTGGTATATATTTCTTCCCAATACGAAAGCTGAGTCAGCATCAGAAGAATTAACATCTTCAATTTTTAGGTTTCTTGCAGCAGGATTTTGTGTATACCAATCATGTGACTTTAGATTTGATATAACTGAATGCAACTCAACGTCAGTCTTAATATGGAACAACTCATCAGCAATTGATTCTTTTCTGTATTTTCCTATTGTGTTTACGAGACTTATATTGAAAAAGAAATCACCTGATAAAGATGTATGCTCCCATGAAGTTTGCTTGTTTTTTGTAATGACAGAGAGAGAGTTTCGAACTCTTTTAAACATTTCTTCAATTGGAATATCTGGAGAGGAAATATGCTTAAGAAGAGCTTCTGTGTAACATCCATTCCGCCCCGCGCCATCACCAGCCACCTCACCTGGGGAAGTAGCAAAAGCTACGATTGTACCTTTAGGTGCAAATACTGGCGCCAAACCTCGCTGACCAGGAGCTCTATGCCATGCTCTTTCATAAGGATTGTTTCGACAAGCATCTAGTATGATTATATTTGTTTTATTCTTGCTCCTCTCCATTATTTCAATAACTTTATTCAATGGATATGATGAATATTTAGCATCCATTTCAGTATCAAAGTCTGTATCAATAGCAGTTATATAATTTTCGCCATCAATTTGCATGCCGTGACCAGCGAAATAAAAAAGCCCTATGTCATTGCTGTTCAAATTGTCCCTAAAAGATTTAACAGAATCATCAATCTCTCTTTTTTCCGCATTGGACAAGTGGATAACTGAAAAGCCAAATTCAGACAGTTTTCCTGACATGTCTTCAGAGTCATTTGTAGTATTTCTCAACTTTTGACCTGGGTAGTCTGCATTTCCTATGACTAATGCAGTCATTCTTCTACTCATTACTTCATGACTCCTTGTAAGTTAACGCGAAGCTTTGCGGCAATTTTGGAGCCGCGAAGCGGTGGAAAAATTGTCCGGTAACAGCGCTTTGTTATGTTCCATTGCCAAGTCAGAACGGAATATCATCATCAAAGTCTGTTTCTGTTGTGGGAAGGGCCTTTTGCGGCAACGGCAGGCCGTTAGCTATGTAAAGGTTTAGTATATCTTCACGATCCATGAAGAGTATCTGGCTTCGCTTGGACGCGTCTAATTTCCCTCCAAGCCAATTTCTCGCCTGCTTGGTAATTTCTCCTCCAGCAACTATAAATGCATGGTCAACTAAAACACGCCTACTTGTTTCAGGGTCGAATATTTCATGACCGAGCATCATCAACACCTGATTGTAGATCTCAGACACGTTGGCGTTTGTTGCTTTGCTAACTCCAGATGCATCCAGCTTGCCCTTTTTAACCTGTATGCCAAAGTAAAGAAAATGCTGTGTGGGAAGGACGAACCGCATCCAAATATCTTTACCATATTCCAAGGCTTTGTCTTTATGCCCAGCAGACGTTATGCGGTGGTAACCCAACTGCCTAAATAGAGGTAGAAGAACGTCCTCAATTAGTTCGTCTTCAGAGCATTTATTCAAGTAATCAATTAGCTGGTCACGCTTCTCAATTTCTTTTGGTGTAAATGGTCGATGGGGATTCGCAGCAAGGGATATTGTTTTTGTGCCTATGTGGCGAATATAAAGAAGTTCATCTTCTCCGTAGAAAGCTTCGTAGCCCTCCCGTGACAGGGGCTTGTTTAACTCTTCTAATGCCTGCGAGCGATCGGGGTCATTTGGTTCGGCATCGGACTTATGCATTAACACCCGAAGGACATGAACAAAACGTTCTGGAAGGGCATGGGCAGCGGGTTGCGGCTCTTGAAGTAATTCCTCCAAGCGCTCTGAAGTCCAGTGCCAACGCGTTGACCCATCGTGGACGAAATCAAGGTCACACTCCTCGAAAAACTGAGTGATGTAGCTGCTTGAACGGTAAGGAAAGAATTCTTTGTCTCCAATTACCAGTTTCGCGATTGCGCGTAGATTTCTACTCTTGAATTTCATTCCACCCCAGTACGCTTAAGAACCGAATTATTTAAATTCATACGAATGATCAAAACATAACGTCGGTAACACGAGCAAATGAAAGTGGAGGCGAAGCCGGAGCTATTATTTGTCATCGTGCTTACCTTTGTTAAATCCGGCCTCACTACCATATATCTTTTTTAGCTC
>NZ_JBFDAH010000003.1:0-6473 GCF_040719265.1 Aliikangiella maris
GAATAACTGGTGACTTTATAGCGCACATTACCATTTGAGACCGACGCGCAATAGTTATTCACCCCATTAACCGTACGACACCAGGCATAACGTATAAAAGTATCTGGTACACCTGACTTGGATGTTTTGAGTAATCGACCAAAACTATCGTACTCAAAACTGGCCTCCAAACCATTGCTGTCTGTCACCGAATCCGGTTGCCCGTGATTCGGGTTAGTGACCGTGGTGGTATCACCAATATGATTGGTGACGACTTTAGCAAAATAGCTATCTGTCGTATAAACCGTGGTCACTGTACGACTGACTTCATCGACACTTGACGATGTGACACTGGTCGGTTGACCATAATCATTAAACACCAGGGTTTGTGTGACCGCTTTAGCACCCGCTGGCTCAGTCAATATGGTTGATGGTTGACGGCTACCTTTAGCATCATAAACCGAAAACGTTGTTTTAACCGTTTTATCATTATCCAGCTCCGCTTGATAAACCGATGTAGCAGGCACACCACTTAATTTATTGATTTTTTTAGTGGTGATATTAAGTTTGTTAATCCACCAGCTATTTAAATCATGCGGATAATATGTGGTGCTGGTTGATGATTTCTGAATACCAAAACCAGTATCAATTTCGGTGGTCGATTCAAGTATATTGCCGTAGCTATCATAAGCCGAGGAGCTAACTGCTAAATTATTGAAATCACCATCACTATCCGGATCACTCGCGCCCACATAGCTCACCATTTCAGATAGTTTGCCACGCCCATTCAGCTCAAGCAGGGTTTCAACCGATTTAGCCGGAATAATCCACTTATGACCATAGGTGGTGGTATTAACTTCATAATAACCCACTTGTTTCTTGGTTAAAGGATTGGTCACACAGGCGGGATTGTTACTATCTGCAATTGGACAGCTTCGCGCCTCTTCAATTTGCCCAGTAAGCGGAAAGACCTGATGAAAATCGGTAACCGCGCGAATGCCATTGGGGTTATCAACGGTAATGGTTCTAAATCCTTGAAAGCCTCGACCCTCACGATTAAACATGGCATCTTTATAGCGATACCGAGTCGAATTTAAGCCGCCAACACCATCACTCTTGCGATGCTCTGCTACCGCATACATACTTGAAGAAAAGTTAAAGTATTTATTCTTATCCTCGCTGCTCAGCCCATCATAATAACCCGTATCTCGCTCATAATAAGGATCACTCGCGGTATCATAACGAGTACTACTTAGCGGACGATAGTCCCACTCATCCTTAACGCCTAAGCCATTTTGTACACTAGCCAGCATATCAACCGGCTCATAACCATCGGCTTGTGATGAGGCGCCGCGATTACGCATAATATAAGCACCAAAATCTTTACCTGCTAATTCATCATCAATTTCCGTCAGTTCGCAGTTACCGTTGTAATGGTCACGACAACCATAAGTGAAAATGAAATCCTGCAAGCCATTGCCATAGGCATCAAAAGTGGTTACTTGAGTGGCAGAACCAATAATGGGCGTATCGACAACTTGAGCCGAAATAATACCATCAGCATCTTCAATAAACTTAACCGCATTAAACTGAAAAATACTGTCATCAATATTTGGAATTGGCGGGCCATATTCAATAGCTCCTCCAGGTGCATTATCAACCACATCATACAACTCATCACCACAGCGCCTTTCATAAACACCATTATCACGAACATCAAGACAAGCTTTAGCTAAATGTGTACCAGGAATGAGTAACTCTTGCTTACCATCAGCGTCAAAATCATGGGGACGGAATGCCGCAGAATAACGTGGATAGTACTGGTTTTGCTGAAAAGTTTCGTTACCTGGACCACCAATTTCACCTCCTGTAACAATCGGTACTTGCCTTTTACGCAATAGCCAATTGCCAGTAAATGCGCGCCACTGAGTAAAACTTCCCCCTTTATTGAGTCGGTAACCGGTTAAACCTTCAACACTTATCCAATCTGATAAACCATCACCATTGATATCCATAAATAGATTAAAATAAGTCGCTTCCAACTTAGGTGGCAGAACAAGAATATTAGTAACATCGAAATAGACATTGCCTTGATTATCCAGCTTGGTTAGATAGAGATTACGCGGAATGGGGCTATCAACGCTAGTTTCTCCAGAATATGGTGTATTAGTTGATTCCAGAAAATCGGGCAGACCATTGCCATCCATATCACCTAGCATTTGAATGGAACTATCGCGATAGGCTTTATCAAAATCCCCCTCTATGGTATGGCTATATATCTGTTGACCTGTGCTGGTGTAAGGCGATGCCGGGTTACCGCTGTGTAAGTATAAATACAGCTCACCTGTTGATAAATCATGTCGAGCAAATTCATCATAGTATTCACTGCGCTCCATCACGATATCGGGCCATCCATCGCCATTGTAGTCAGCCATATCAACAACAAATTCTCGAGGCAGCAAACCTAAAGGGATATTAATTGTAAACCAGGTAACAGGACCTGCTTTGGTACTATAGGCTAATTCAAATGCGCCCAAATGAGTTCGCCACAAATCAGTGCGACCATCCAGGTTAAAGTCAGCATAAATACAGTTAGTCTGGTAAGTGGCCGGATTAATTTCACATGGCTTCGCAGTATCGTCATTATCTCCTTTATAATTACCTTCGGCATCAATATACCAGTCGCCCCAATCTGGTACCCCATCACCATTACGATCCCCTCGCGAAGATAGCCAGTTAATACTGCGAAGTGCTTGCCACTGAGGCTCATAGGTTCCATTGTGGTAGTAACCTATTTTTTTCATTTCAAATGATGGGGCGTTTTCTAGCCATTGAAATGAAGTGGCTGGTAAACACTGGTTATTACTATCACATTCCTTAATACTCTTTAATAGATTGCGATTGGAAGCGCCACTTAATTCAAATTCTAAATCATAAACGCGTACAATATTTTCGCTACCCACCTTAGTGGTTATTTTATCCAGAATTTGAGTTTGACGAATTAAACCGCCCGCTATGTAGCGTGATGAATAATCACTGCGCTCGATATAATCAAATTCGACTGCACGATTTCCAACAGTAGTGCCTTCTCCGGTATAAGAAATTTTACTCAGCAGCACTTCAGCGTCGGCAAGTTGCAAATACTCATAGACAATTGAGTTTCTATTAGTACTGCGATCTTCTTCTCTGGCAAGTAACCAACGCAGTGTTTGACTAACCCCATCAGGAATGACTCGAGAGTTTGTCGCAATACCAAAATATAATATGCGACCATTTTTTTGTTCAACCGTGAAAGAGGTATTACTCTCATTTAATGCGCCGATTTGGGTTACTTTAGCGAATGAATCAAGTTCTGTTCGGTAAACCGTTCCATTTGCACCATAAGCCCCACTCACAGGTATTAATCGGTTTCCGTTGTAACATAATCGATCATCACTGTTAAACTGAATGCCAAGGTTGCGACCCTCATGCGCTTCAGTTTGCGCACAACGTGAAATACTCGCTGTTGCACTGATGGACCAGCCAATTCCTACCGGACCATTTCCGCTGGTTGATGAATAATTTAACGATACTTTCGGTTGCATACCAACACGCCCCGGTGGTATGGCAATAGGTATTGAATAGCTCGCGCTTCCACCGGAAACACTACCGCTCCCTTCAACAGCGCCAACAATTTGATTTACAGGAAGCGAAGGCTGCACAAAAGGTGCATTATTGACCTCTGCCGAACTTTTAACAGCCCAACTGGCTTCAGCCGTCACGTCAATACTAAAGCCTTGTTGTCCAGTTAGTCCTTTATCATCAGCCACTTCGATAACAACTGAATGAGTCCCTAAGTCAGCACTGTCGGGAGTCCACTGAATAGCACCGGTCGATGCATTAATTGTCATGCCTGACGGAAAAGTGATTAAGCTAAAACTAAGTGTATCATCAACATCTTCATCAGTTGCTGTTACCTGGTAGGTATAGGCCATACCAGGGTTTGCGCTGATGATTGGCGTACTGGTAATAGCTGGTGCGTGATTACCACTGCTAACCGTTAACATGACGGTGGCAATATTGGAAAACTGATTGTTACCACTTACCGAATAATTAAAACTATCCATTCCACTAAAATTCGGATTAGGCGTGTAAGTAAAGTTGCCCCCACTATTATACTGTAACGTTCCATTCAATGGCGATTGTTCTATGTGATAGGTTAAGTAGTCGCCATTCGGATCACTGGCATTCACTGTAATTTGAGTCGGTGTATTTGCTAAAATGGTGTGGTTTCCATCATTGGCAACCGGTGGATAATCTTCGATAACTTCAACCTGAAATGATTGTGTATCGGTTAATCCGTTACTATCTCTTGCTTCGACTGAAACATTATGAGTGCCAAGGAGACTAGAGTCGGGGATCCAGTCAATTAACCCTGTTGCTTCGTCAATACTCATTCCCGCTGGTGTCACAGTTAAACGATAACTGCGTGTATCCTGAGGGTCTGCATCATTTGCGTTAACGTTATAGGCGTAAGGTTGTCCCAAATCTGCTCGTAATACCGCGACACTGTATATAGAGGGAGGTTGTGTGCCTGTACCTGTACCAACCGTAAAACTAACCGTTGCAAGATTTGAAAATTCATTATTACTGCTGACTGAAAAGATAAAAGAATCTGGGCCAGTATAATCTTCGGCTGGCGTATAAATATATACGGGACCATAACCGGTTAAAGTGCCATGCTGTGGTGCTTGCTCGATATGATAGGTTAAGTAATCACCATCTTCATCGGTGGCATTGACTTTAATCTCAACTGAGGCGTTGGTAGCAACGTAAAAATGATCATCATCGGCAACTGGCACTAAGGCCAAAGCAGGCATTGAAACGATCAACATAAGAACTAAAAAACTACGCAATATTGCACGCATAATGGCACTCCCTTAATGAAGTAAAGATTCTGACTTTATGTTTCTATAAATGTACTGGGGAAACCAATATTTCTGGTTGGAGTAGACTGGTACAGTCCCTGTATAAAGAAATTTATCCCGACATATTCTTTGCAGTGTATATCTTTTTTGATATAAAAACAATATTTGAAATATTCTATAATTACTGCTCTGATGAGTAATTTCTTTTAACGCTTTTGTGACGATATCCTTATATTGTAATTGATCAAAATTTTGGTTCGCTTAAATAAAAAACAATGAAACACAAATCAAAAGTCTTGATATTCTGTTTTATGGGAATTCTAGTGTCTATGTTAATGATAGATACTTTTATCATTTCCCATAAAAAGATAGAATTGTTAGCACTTCATCATATATATCTAAAAGGTTCAGGTAATGATGATGGTGCAATAGCTATCATTGCAGAAAACCCACAAAGATACTCTGACGAATTAATCAAACTATTAAAAGGTGCAAAACCTGGTTCTGATGACGAAGAAATGGCGTTAGATTTCATTGAAATAGTATTAGAACAGCCTGGAGTTCGGGATGCACTCATTGAGTTTGGTGCAAGTCACCCTGTTGCAGATACCAAGTGCCTAGTTGAAATTATTTTATCCGATGAACCAACGATGGAACCAATAATAGATAACTCAGGCAATATTGTTGCCTATAAATTTATTGCTTCTAGATTTGACTGTAAGTCAAATTAGTCAATGAATTTTTTCATGTTAATTTTTTGAAAGGGAATTGTCGCGTCCCTACTTTGTCGCGTCCCTACTTAGTCATCAAGGCACAAGAAAATACTCAAGAAGAGATTAACTTTTCTAGCAATGATCATTAAATAGGTAGTCGCCCCTGAAAAAAGCCTAACCTTCTGATATTTAACAAATAATCTCTAATCAAGAACCCCTTTTTCGACCAAAAATGTTAGAATAACTCTCAACTTTTTGGTCGAAATGAAAAAATCATGCTGACACAAAGCGCAGAACATCATCAAACCAATTTATTCGGAACCGATTTACTGCTTCAGTTAGATCCTAGCGATCCACTAATTCAATTATCCCATCGAATTCCCTGGTCAGATTTAGAAGACACCTTTGCCAATTTTTACACTCAAGGAATAGGCGCACCAAGTAAACCTATCCGCCTGATGGTTGGTTTACTCTTACTCAAACATTTAGAAAACCTAAGTGATGAAAGATTAGTGATGCAGTGGAAGCGTAATGCTTACTACCAAGCCTTTTGTGGAATGAAAGAGTTTCAACAAAATGTGCCTTGTCATGCAACAGAGCTGGTTTATTTTCGAAAACGAATTGGAAAAGCCGGTTGCGAAAAGCTGTTTCAGATGAGTGTTGGTTTACATGGTCAAGCCGCACTGGAAGAGACTGTGAATATCGACACAACAGTCCAGGAAAAAAATATCACCTATCCTACCGATGGTAAACTGGCGATTAAAATTATCAATCGATTAAACAAACTAGCGAAGCATTTTGGGATAAAACAACGTCGAACCTTTGTTAAAGAAACAAAAGGATTACGATTAGACTTAAGACACTTTCGTCATGT